>DSEL01000088.1 GCA_011056645.1 Candidatus Atribacteria bacterium | reverse complement strand
GGCTCAAAAAGTACAGCTTGCCAGAGATAGATTATTTGATAAAATAGTAGCAGCATGACTCTTGCTTTCAGGCTCATATTTGGATTAGAAAAGAGTTCCTCTTTAACTATTCTTATATTCTATATATAATAGAGTTCTATCCCGAGCGTAATTTTATCACAGAAAGTATTTTTTATTTTCTTAAATCTTCCGAACGATCAAAAGGAATCCGATAGGTTTGCAGAATCTCTTGCTCTGTATTCTCTGCCTCTACCCGGTCTACCACGATCTGTTGACCCCATTTATCTTCTAATACAATATAAGGATCCAGGCTGTTTTCAACTTTTTCTATTAGTTCCCTTAAATTCCATATTTTTTCCCCATTAACTTTATCTACCACCCAGCTATTCACGTTTTGATAGCCTTGATTCACCTTAGCGGCCAGGGCTTTCAGTAAAACCACCACTTGTTGGCCTTCCCTTTCTGGAATATTACTATTAAGTAAAGGATAAATTAATTCTTTAGGCGCAGATTGATACCACTGAGCACCCCAGATATCCAATAAATTTTTAGTTAAAGGGCAAAGAATTAAGCCGCCATAGATATAATAAGAAGGCAATGTTTCATATTCTTCCATGGGAACAAGTTGATCCTTTTTTAAAGAACGGAATAGGTTTAAATCGAGGGATATTTTTTTGCCTTCTCTTAAAATTTCCATCCGGATATTCTCTCCAATCTGCTTTTGCTGAATGACGTAAGTCAATTGAGTCCGTTCATTAGTGCGGAATTCTATTGTGCCATCATTTCCAATACTATAATCTCCGATAGAAAGTAAAATATCACCGGTCTGTAAATTTCCGTCTGCCGGAGATCCGGGGATGATCTGATTGATCAGCACACCACTCTGTCCTTCTTCCATTTGATAATATTTTCTTAAACCTGGATTTTCCATATCCTGCAGACTTACTCCCAGACTGGGGTAGCCGTCATAATTACCATCCTGCAAATCATCAAAAAAGTGACGAATAACCGGAACCGGAACCATATACCCGATATTCTGCGAAGAAGAAATACCCTGCATTACCACACCCACAATCTTACCATCAACCAAAACCGGACCGCCGCTATTACCCGGATTGATCGCTGCATCAATTTGACCGGCTAAAAAGGAGGAAGAACTATGGACATAAGGCTGATGCTCAATTCGGGAAATAATACCTTTGGTAATACTTAACATATCACCACCCATGGGAAATCCATAGACTAAAACTTCCTGTTGGGTTTCGGGCAATTCACCAAACGATAAAGCCGGCTCTCCTGCAAAAAAAGTAGGGTCTTCTACTTTTAGCAGAGCCAGGTCAGTTAAATGTGAAACAGCAATTACTTGCGCCTGGTAACGTTCGGTGTCTCCATATTTCCGGACCTGCAAGAAAGTATGATCACTCACCACATGCGCATTGGTCAGAATAAGATTATGCTCAATAATACATCCTGAACCGGAAACACCCTGGGGTCCCCGCATGCTCCAGGGATTATAATAATCCGGAGAATTATTTACCGTATACACCTTCACAATTGCTTCCCTGACATCCACAGGGTCAGCGTATATCGAAAAGGTAACACCCAGTAGGAATATAATCATTAAAAAGAATATACTCCTGGCTTGAAATAAATTGGGTAAAAACCAATATCTTTTTATACCTCTTGAACTATTTTGTTTTTTCATCATATGTCCCTCTTTCTAAAAATTATAATCGGATAACCTATCGATAAGGCAAAATTTTTACTTATTTTAACATGAATGCCTGGCAAATTAAAACAACAAAGTGATATATTCTTCCCGATAACTTTTTTTCTCTATCACAATAACCAATAAAAGCGGCGATATCCTATCATTTGCACAATCTTTGACGAACTGCATCATAGAGAATGATTCCAGCAGCTACTGCTGCATTTAGGGATTCAGTGGAACCCAAAATAGGAATTTTTATCAACTTATCCGCTGCTTTTCTCCATAGGTCGCTTGGTCCTCTATTTTCGTTCCCAATAACCAAAGCGAAAGATTCTTTGAGGCTGACAGAATAGTAATATTTTTCACTATCCAGATCTGCTACGATAATTTTTATAGAATGATGGTTTAACCAATTAATCGTTTCCTCATCGTCAAGGCTATTTACAACCGGCAGCTGAAATAGTGATCCCATGGTAGACCTGATCACTTTTGGGTTGAATAAATCTACCGTACCCTTGGTTAGCAATACTGCCGTGGCACCTGCTGCAGCACTGGTTCGTATAATGGTTCCAAGGTTTCCGGGATCCTGCAAACCATTTACGACAACAAGCAAAGCATCTTCACCAAGTATTAACTCAGTCAATGTTATTTCTTTTTGCTCGGCTACCGCTATTATTCCTTGAGAGCTAACGGTATCTGAAATTTCTTTAAATAAATTATGGGACAACCTTAGAACCTGGCAATCTTGATTAATTTTTGGCACATTTTCTACGGTTTCTTTAACAATCAGATATTTTATTTTTACTCCCGTACTTACCGCTTCCTCAAGCAGCCTTGTGCCTTCCATGAGAAATAATCCTTTACTTTCACGAATTTTCTTTTGACTTAAGGCTTTGATTAACTTAAATATCGAATTCTCTTTGGAAGTAATATCTTTATATTGCTTCATTTATAACATAATACCTCTCTATTGATTCTCCCTCGTTCGAGCAAAACTTCCTTACCAACTAATTATAAGGTCTAAGTCTTATTCTGTAAACACGATAAAGAATCCTCTTTTTTATGAAATATCAATTAAATTTTTTTGATTTCTTTTCCCTTCTGATCTCCCATCACTTGAAATATTTTTTTTAATAGCGTAATATTGGTTTCAAGCAATCTATTATGACTACCTTAAGATTTAGGTTAGCTCTTTTACATTTTAGAGGGTTTTGTATATATTGCATTAGATAGACTCTATTTAATATTTAAAAGGAATAAAATGGAAACTTGGAAAAAAAATCTTTATGTTATATTTTTCGCTGAAATGATCGTGGTTACCGGTATGACTTTTGTAATACCCTTCCTACCTTTTTATGTAAAAGAATTAGGGATTATAAATATTGAACAGGCAGCCCGTTGGTCAGGCTGGCTAATGGGGGCTCCGGCACTGGCCATGATTATCGTATCACCCTTCTGGGGCTCTCTGGCGGATCGTGTAGGACGGAAGCCAATGATAGAGAGAGCCATGTTCGGAGGAGCTATCTCGGTATTTTTGATGGCCTTAGCAACTAACGTCTATCAATTATTGCTTATCCGTATCATGCAGGGTGTTCTAACCGGTACAATTGCCGCTTGTAATGCCTTGGTTTCTGCAAGTTCCCCTTCAAAAAAGATGGGATTTAGTCTGGGATTATTACAGACCGGATTTTTCTTAGGTAATTTTTTGGGACCTTTATTAGGGGGTGTTTCGGCTGATACTTTAGGTTTCCGAAATTCTTTTCGAATTACCGCTTTCCTGCTCTTTCTCGCCGGATGGCTAATCTTTTTCTTGGTAGAAGAAAAATTTTCACCTTCAGCCAGTAAGAAACAGACGGTCTCCTTTAAAAAAAGAGTTTCCTTACTTTTTAATAATGGGCAATTACTTGTTATGTTTTTTATACTGTTTTTAGTGCAGTTTTCGGTCCAGATTATTGGCCCTATTTTTCCTTTCTTTATGGAAACCATTGTATCAAATCCAAAAATCGTTTCTACTTTTACCGGATTAATGTTTGCTATAACCGGTTTAATGAGTGCTTTTTCTTCAATAAATGTAGGTAGGTTAATTGAAAAAAAACCGAGTAATTTCCTTTTAACCATCAGTCTTTTGGGAACAGGTCTTTTCTTTTTGTCTCATGCTTTCGTTACCAATACTACTCAGCTAATCTTATTGAGGGTTGGTTTGGGTCTTTTTTATGGAGCCATCATTCCTATTGCCAATACCATTATCGGACTTTCAACTCCTTCCGAACATCGGGGAAAAGTTTTTGGGTTTGCTAACAGTACTACCTACCTGGGTAATGTATTAGGTCCTATTTCCGGTGGATTTATAATGATAGCCTTCAGTCTGCCAGCCGTTTTCATATTTACCGGAGGCTTATTATTATTGGCAGGACTGGTTTTGCCCCTAACAGTTAATAAAATTGAGAAAACTTTGATCTGTTGACCCAATTTACCTTCCCATATCAACCTCTTATATATTCTTTGCTCAACTGATCGAATAAATAGTTAAAAAGCACGGACAGCCCGAACCCGTAAGTTGATATTCTTACTGCTGAGATAGTAGGTTCCGGTGCCGAAGGATTGGTCCCAGGCAAGGCTAACATCAAACTCAGATGAACTCCAATAGTAGTTAGATTCAAAATTACCAACTCCGGCATCTTTCAGGTTTGCGCGTATCCAATACAATTCATCTTTTGAAGGTAAAAACCAGTCATTATAACCTCCTAAAGTGCAATCTCTGCATTGGTCAGCGGCGATATCATCAGTGGTGCATTCTGCTAAAATATCCATGGTATTTTGTTTTCCGGTACCCACCAGAGAGCCGTCAGCACCTGTTATTTCGGTTTCATAACACCCCCATACAGTGCCGGTACTTTGATCACTGGGGGCAGCCTCCAGGTACCGCCAGCTTGGATCACCGGAATAATTTCCTTTGTCATAAAAAATCAGACCACCTGCCGGACCTATATCGCGGATTGAATAAGTAGTGGGAGGAGCCCACTTCGCATAGAGTATTACGCTGGCAGTCCCAATAGTATAACTGGCTTCATCAGCATAGGTAACAGTTCCCTCTGGTGTTGTCGCCCAGCCGGCAAAGGTCCAACCGGTTTTAGTAAAGGCGCATGCAATTAATTTTGCAGTAGTACCGCTGGCCATCGTCTGAACTGTCATTGTTCCCGTGGCAGCGCTATCGTTTTTGTCAAAGGTCACGGTATAGGTGCTGCTCACCCACCTGGCATAAAGCGTGAGATCATCTATTACTATATCACTATCAAAGTCCCAGACATTGATGCACCCGGATTCTTTATACCAACCACCGAAAGAGTAGTTTGTCTTCGTGGGTACGGCCGGTTCGGTGACTAATCCACCGAGCTTCACAGTTTGTGATTCTACCGCACTACCACCCTGAGAATCAAAGGTCACCATGAAGGTTTTGGTGAGAAAACAGCCGGTTAACAGAAGAATTCCCAGGATAAACAGAAAGAAAATCAGTAGACTTCTTCTCTTAAACATTTTTTCCCTCCTCAATTAATTTGTTACCCATTATTTCTTTCTTAAAGAATTCTCAATTTTTTTCTCATTCATAACGGCGAAATTTTGCTTCTTCCAGTTTTTCTAAACGCTCTTTCAAACTTTCTATTTCCCTATTCGGACAATTTTCTTCCAGCCAGTCCAACAGTACATAAGCACCGTTAATATAGGCAGTCGCTTCCATTAATCCCTTGATATGCGGATCACCTGCATTCATTTCCTCATTAAATTTTTCACACTGTTGCAGGTGAGTATTTTCGTGTGCCTTTACTGAATCAAAAATAATATAGGGTAAGCATTGTTGCATAACCCTTTCCAAAAACTCATCTTCATTTTCCATCTGGCAGGTTTCTGGATTAACCCACATCTCATCGCTATCAGAATTTGATGATGATCCGTCACTCCGCGGTGCGGGTGAACCCGTTAATATTTTATAAGCTTGATCATACACCAGTGACTCGTACTCCTTTATGGAGCTGGCAAAATCCTGAAGGTCTTTATCAAGGTAGGCTTCACAAAAAGCCAGCTCCATTAATAGGCGATCACCTACTTCGGAACAAACATCTCTGGTAGTAAAATTCCATTTTGCCACAGTTGTTTCACTGTAACCACCTAATTCAGGTGGTATGTCGATCCAATCGATTTCTTTACTTCCAGAAAAGGAATCTCCAGTGACGGAGCCCTCCCATCCAAAAGAACGATTTCTTTCCTCAGGGGAAAATATGGTTTCACTGATAACGTTTTTACTGTCCCCCTCTCCTGTCTCTTGGTAGGAATGCTTCTCTTCCTGACCAATAGTACCCGTATGACGAGTACTTTTAAAAATGGAAGTATGACCACTACAAACCGAAAAAGAGCGGGTAGTTGATTCTGAAGAAAACGCTATATAGACTGAATTTTGCACGCCAATGGTAAAATGTTCACTATCTGAAAAGTTCAGTTTCACCGAAGTATTCTTCCTTTCCGAAGGCATCTCCCAGCCATGATAGATTTCTTCAGAAGTTATAGATTTTGAACGGGTAGAACTCCCCGGTGATTTGGTTTCTTTATCGAAATGTTTTTGAATATATAAAGCATTATGTTCTTTAGTAGCTTCCTCAGGATAATCACACGTCTCTTCAACAAATTGAAGAAAACTTTCTTCTTCGCATTTATCCAGAAGATTATGACTGACTTCCTTAACGTACATATCTCCGGACATACCACAAATTTTTATGCAGATCTCCTCATTAAGAGACCGCTTGATAGAATTGTTTTCTGACTTTTCTTGATCACTATTGTCATCTTTAAAATCCTGGATTCCTGTACGAAGAATAGTGATTTCACCCTCCCAAACCTTAGCCCATGGTTTTACCAATTCCTTCTCTGAAGCAATAACAACCTTCCCTAAAGAGACAGTAAGTATTAACAATAAAAAAGAATAAATGATAAGCATACCAAGCCGGAAGTTTTTCTTCATGGCTATTTCCTCCGGTAACTATTAAATTAAAAGGTGTACCTATTTATTTTTAGAAAATTTACTTTTAACTTTTAACAAATTTTATTTGTTAAAAGTTAAATATTTAAGAACGAGATTAATAGGGGTAGGCAGCCATTTTAATATATATAGATTACTATTCTTGGTGGGAGTAATATTCTAAAAAATAGGGTTCTATCCCCATCTTCTATATTTTTTACATTTTCCCAATAACTTTACTGAATTAAAAATTGAGCATGGACGGTCACGGTAATATCTTTCTTCCGGGAAGAAGTATTATACATCCCGTAACTTTCTACTTCAGTGGAATAGGGTTCGATGATTTGAAAAACACCTGCTTTGGCTGAAATCATACGTCCCGGATGATAGGGGCTATCCTGTAATATTTTTTCAGCCCGTTCCCTGGCATTTTGAGTGGCCTTAGTCAGCAGATCCTTTTTTAAGAGATCAATTTTAGAATAAAAATATTCTAAGGATGATGATTGGAAAAAGATATTATTTTCCAGCAGCTCGTTGGGATTGAGTGCCAGGTTTTCTATTTTTTCAATGACTTCTGAAATGATAAAAAGCGATTGTCGAAGGGTATAACCAACAATCTTTCCATCTTCCCAACGGTTCTGGGTGTAAATCGGGTTTATATTGATCCCCTCTTCGGGGATTCCCTGACTGCTTAAAATCTTTACAAAACGATCTCTTTTATCCTGAATTATACGGTAACCTTCCCCTACATTCGAGAGGTTGGTGTTTTCTTCGATAGTAATATTCCATTTGACAATATCAGACTCAAAGCGTTCGGCAGCTGCCCCGAGAACATCAACATAGTCCCGGGTTACCCTGCTCTGGTAAAAAAAGAATCCAAATATTATCGCTGCTATAATGATAGACAATCCTAATAATAAAAAGGGAATTTTAAGGTTTTGCATATGATCTTCTCTATTCATTTTTTTATTGCCTTTCTTTTTTAAATAATTCTTGAAAATCCTTTTGGAAATATTTCACACCTGTATATTATATATACGTTATCTGGTTAAAAAATCCTTCTTTTTTTCGCTAAAAAAAATAAAAATAATGCTTTTTAAGTCAGGTGTTCAATCAATATTTTTATTCCGATACCAATTAAGATAAAACCACCAACCATTTCAATTTTTCTTTCAAAATAATGCCTAAATTTATTACCGATGTACACCCCGATAACTGACAAAAAGAAGGTGATGGACCCAATGGTTATCACCGGTAAAATAATGGACACCTTTAAGAATGAGAGGGTTAGACCAATTGCCAATGCATCGATACTGGTGGCAATTGACAGGGTCAAGAGTAAATATACATTCAGTGGATTTATTTTGTCGTTTTTTGCCTCCATCTGGGATGATTCATAAATCATTTTACAGCCTATTATAGTAAGAAGGCCAAAGGCTATCCAATGATCAACATGGGATATAACTTCTCGAAAACTTAGCCCTGCCAGCCACCCGATGACCGGCATTATTGCCTGGAATAATCCAAAAAATATTCCGATCTTTAAAGCATTATTCAATTTTAACGATTTAATGGAAAACCCGCTGGTAATGGATACAGCGAAGGCATCCATAGCCAAACCAAATGCAATAAAAATAATGGTAATAATATTCATTTGTCTTCCTTGGTGTAGTTTAGATTATGGAATCAAATTGGCCGCCATATAACATCTTTACTCTCATCAGATTAGCCTAAAGAAAGTAAGTTAAATCTGAGTAGCTGACTCCACCTTATCTAATAAACTTATTCAAACTCTTTCAGCATCTTATCAAAGGATTCTTCTTCGCCCTTTTTAATATGATAGACATTATCCTCAGTAGGAAAGGCTCCGGTCTTTACATCCTTAATATATTCTTTAAAAGCAGCAGTTTCTATCTCAGCAAGATTGGCATATTTTTTTACAAATTTGGGTGTAAAGGTTTGGAATAAACCTAACATATCTCCACAGATTAATACCTGCCCATCACAGGGGCCCCCTGCTCCAATAGAGTAGACTGGAATAGATAGCTTTTTAGTGATAAAGACAGTTAATTCCGGAGGAACAGCCTCTAAGAGAAGGGCGTAACCACCCGCTTCCTGGATGGCTAAGGCATCCTTGATGAGTTCCCGGGCACTTTCTGCATCTCTACCCTGGGCTTTAAACCCACCTAACTGTCCTGAACTCTGAGGGGTTAGACCGATGTGTCCCATAACTAATATTCCGGCATCAGCTATCGCTTTTATCTTGCTATACACTCTCCTCCCTCCTTCTAATTTTACGGCATCCATATCCGCTTCTTTTAAGAAACGGCCGGCATTCCTGACTGCTTCCTCATCGGAAATTTGATAAGACATAAAGGGCATATCTCCGATACAAAAAGTATTGGGCGCTCCTCGCCTTACTGCCTGGCAATGAGAGATACAATCTTCCATGGTAACCGGGACTGTACCTTGATAGCCCAACACGACCATCCCCAGTGAATCACCGACCAAGATCATATCCATACCGGCTTGCTCCACAAAAAAGGCTGTAGGGAAATCATAAGCAGTTACCCAGGCTACCTGTTCTCCTTCTTTTTTCATTTTTATGAAATCTAAACGGGTCTTTTTTATAGCCATTCTTTGATTCCTCCTTTCTATTTTTATATTAGGAACAAAAATCGTTGACTGTCCTGATTGATTTAGAATATTTTTAATTATAGACCCTATTGGTGTTGTTAGTGTTCTTTTTTCTCAAATTCTAATTTTCATTTCTCCCTCATCCGTAAAAGATAGTTGTTCCCAATTTCCACACGATTTGATATTTTTATTATTCTTGATATCATTCCAAATGCTTTCTGAAACATAGAGATACTCAAGATCGAGTGTATTTTTCATTATTAGCAGTCTTACTTTGTTTCGATTCGGCTGCCAACAGGTTTTCAGTGCTATTTCCACAGCTTCTTTTTCTGTCTCTGCAGTAATCGGTATCTTGGCACGATTTAGAAAAGTACTGGTGATGGTATTTGCATAGGTAGTAATAAAATTAATTTTATTGACCAGCTTTCTGGTGGTGATATCCGAGAGGCCAACACCCAATGCATTACCATGAGATTGTTCAGTAATATCAAAAACAACCAATTTATTTATTCTTGGCTTACCTACTTCGCTTTCTCCATTAATATCTAACCTTCCGATAATATTGGTATCCAATCCGGTACCACTGATATTTTTACCCATTTCTTGTACCAGGCATACATCAATATTTTCGCATGGCAAAGAAGGGAAAACTTCTGCACATTTTCTCAGTAATTGAAGGTCATTGGTAATAATATGCTCCGGTGGACTGAATTGAACTTCCATTGTTTCATCATAACTATTCTCTACAATACCGATGCCTTGAATAATTGGCGCTTTCTCGATAATTAACTTTGCTGCTTGCGGGATAATATTTTTTAATCCATAGACACCCAAAGAATGGATTGATTCGGCACCATCCCTTTTCCCTAAGCCTATGACCAGTATTTTGGACATACCGCTTTCCATTATCTCGCTTTTGAAATCCGTATGCAATTTTACCCTATTTAAGGCAATGATTCCATTTAAGTTCATTGCTTCCTGACTGAAATAAACAGGAATTTCCTTTTCTATGGTTCCGATTTGGATTGTATCCATTGAAGACAAAATTGGAACACCCATTTTTTCTTCTGTAATGTCATAAGACTCCAATATTTCTTTCTGTCCCTGACTGGTTGCACCGCCATGACTACCCATAGCTGCCAAAATATACGGTCTGGCTTTCAATGCTTTTAATTCATGGATGATTTGCTGAACAATAGGTTGAAGGTTAGTTATCCCCCTGCTGCCGACAGTTATGCCGATTTTATCCCCGGGCTTAATACGATTTGGCAAATCAGAGTTTTTAAATGCCTGGTGAATATATCCGGGAATATCAGGGATACTATCCTGACAAAATATCTGTTTTACCTTTCTCATTTTAATAGATTCAATACCGGTAGATTGATTCATTTTGTTTTATTCCTCATGTTATAAATTATTTATAGTGTCCTTTCCAGATTAATATAAAATTCATTAAGTGCCCAGAATAGTGGTTGAACTATCGGGTGCTATTTTTCTATTTTCGAAAAAAATTAGTGAATAAAATCAATCGCCATTTGGATTGCTTCTACCATACTCTCTTCATTTGCTCTGCCTTCTCCAGCCTTCCCAAAAGCGACACCATGGTCCACAGAGGTTCGAATAATTGGTAATCCTATCGTTACATTAACACCACTCATACTTGACCATTTATTGGTTTTTCTATTATATTTAAATCCGGTAACTTTCATGGGTATATGACCCTGATCGTGATACATCACCACAGCAATATCGTATTGTCCCCCAATCACTTTAGAGAAAATCGTATCCGGGGGAATAGGACCTTCTACCCTTATACCCGTCTTCTGTGCTTGCTTTACTGCCGGTATAATTTCTTCAATTTCTTCTCTACCAAAGAGCCCTCCCTCTCCGGCATGAGGGTTTAATCCTGCTACGGCAATCTTTGGATCCTTGACGCCCAGGCTCTTCAAAGCTTGATCTGCTAAATGAATTACAGTTAACACCCGATCTTTTTTCACTAAATTACATGCCTCTCGTAATGATACATGGGTAGATACATGAATCACTTTTAAATGCTTATCTGCCAGCATCATAGCATAATCTTTTGCTTTTGTACGGGTGGCAAAGATTTCTGTATGACCGGCATGGGGTGAACCGGCTGCTTTGATGGATTCTTTGTGAATGGGACCAGTAACCACGGCATCTGCTTGCCCATCCATTGCTAAATCAATGCCACGATTAATATATTCCAATGACGCCTTTCCTGCTTTCTCACTTACTTTTCCGTAATCAAATTCATCTAATCTTATATTATCCAAGTCCAGTAAATCGATTGTGCCAAATTCTCCTCTTATTTCTTTCATGTTTTCGATAATATTTACCTTTAAATTGGACGGAATAAATTTGATGGCGTCATCGATAACTGACTTGCTCCCAATGACTACTGGTTTTGATCTTTTATAGATCTCCTTTTTACTTAAAGCCCTGACGGTAATTTCAGCTCCTATACCCGCAGGATCTCCTATAGTGATACAAATAATCGGCTTTTTCATTTGAGCAAATATATGGTCTTATCCATAAATAATAAACCATTCCTCCATTCTTAATCATTTTTTAATTTATCAATCAAAATACACAAGGTGTCTTCTTTACCAAATCCGCCTGCTTTAGTGATTATTTTTAAGGTAAGATTCTTGTAATTTGCAGTCGTCAAAGGAATACCCGGTAACAGTTCATCTAAAATATTCATACTATATATTTTCAGTTCTTCGCATACTCCTAATGCCACATCTCCCCCGGTTAGAATTAAATTTCTTGCTTTTGTATTTTTTATTATTTCAGAAGTAAGTTGACCAAACATTTTTTTAATTTCAATCTCCAGTTCTCTAAAACTAAAGTGATGCTTATCCATCAATTTATTATTAATAGATTGTCTCTCATTGTAAATGGCATCGGTGTATATCAGTAAATCCTGATCAGCATTAATTAATTCAATCGATTTAGCGGCATAATTCTCTAAAACCCTGTCTCGATCAGAAAAAATTTGCTCTAAATCTATTTTAATTTGAGCAAGATTTAGGTTATCTTTAAGATAATTTATCTGTTGGCTTACCACAGAATTCCTTGAACCTGCAATGACTATGACCGGACCTTTAGTATTTTCAATATTTACCTTCAACTTTTCAGGCTTATTATTATTTTTCGGAAAATGATTTGCTAAACCTGCGGACCCTGAAAATAAAACTGTTCCACTAAACTTGAAGCCACTACGAAAGATATCTCTTAGATGATTTTCTATGATGGAATCGATAACTATTATTCGATTACCCTTTTTACACAATTCATTTATTTTTGATAAAATAGCTTTTGGTCCTTTGGCAACATCTGATAGGTGAATTTGCCCAACCGAAAAGTCAGTTTGTTTTTTCATGATTGCAGGGATAAAGGAATTTTCTTCTTGCTTTAAATGGTTAGATGAATATTCGCTTGCACCAAGAGGTCTTTGATCAACCATGAGATAACTATCTATGGTCACCCTTTGATGGGAAGGGAAGCTGGGACTAAAAATACAAATATCTTTTTTTAAGAACTTCATTATTTCTTCAATTTCTACGCCAATATTACCTCGCAGTGTTGAGTCTACTTTTTTATACACAAAATCATCTTGGTCAATACTTAGTTTTTTCAGTATACTGTTTAATTTTTCTCGGGCAGGTTCACTTTCTAATTCTCGGGTCTCGGTATCCACCACAAAAACATCTATATTGTCAGGGATAACTACGGTTGGTTGGTTATTTACTATTGATACACTTGCATTATAGCCTTTTTTGGTAAATTTTACTCCGGTATCATTAGCACCGCTTAAGTCATCTGCTATGATATATTTCATTGATGCACCTTCAATAACACTTCAGAATTCAATTTATTTTGGGTAAAAGAATAGCTACCTAGTCATGGTTCTTATTGGAAAAAAAACGAAAATAGGCGAATTAAGGCAATAGATATAATTCCTAAAATATCTATTAACTATATCTATATTATCTAACTAAATAGGTTATTTTTAAAAAATTTGAAAGTTAAGAATGTGAGATTCGCTAATTATCTTCGGTTACATTTGAAAAATATAATTATTTTCCAAATGTAACCGAATTGATCAACTCGCTTCTAAATGAAAGTTATTATCTCACATAAGGCTTGGCAAAAATGTAATAATTTGTGGGAAAATACTGAAAACAATCAAACTCAGGGCAATAATAATAATAAACGGAACAACTCCCTTTATAATATGCTCCATTGTAACACCAAGTTCGGGTGGAGCAGTCCCCTTACAAACAAAAATTGACATGGCCATGGGAGGTGTCTGAAATGCCATCTGTAAATTGATGCAAATCATCAAGCCAGCCCACAGTGGATCAAATCCTAAAGCTACTATAATGGGTGATACTATTGGAACCATGATAAAGACAATGCCTATCCATTCGATAAACATCCCCAACACAAAAAGAATTAACATGATTACAAGGAAGGAACCCCACTTCCCACCAGGAACACTCATGATTAAATCGAATACAACATTACCGCAACCTGCGCTCATAAACACTCCCACATAAGCATAACAAATTCCTGCGATCAGAAGTACTAATGCACTCACTCTGAGTGTTTCCAACCCTGCCCGTTTAGCAACATCCCAAGTCATTTTCCGGTAGGCTACCGCCAAGATAACAGCAGCCAAACTTCCCATGGCAGCCGCTTCAGTGGGGGGAGCTATCCCCAGGAATATAGTGCCCAAAACCGCTAAAATGATGCCTAATGGAGGAAGTAAAGCTTTTAATAATCTTATCATTTTTGCTCCAAAAGGCAGCATCGACTTTTGGTCTTCCGGAACCGGTGGGCCTAATTTGGGATTTAAGTAACATCGAATTCCCACGTAAGCGCAATAGCAAGCTGATAGAAATAACCCGGGCAGAAAAGCACCCATAAACATCTGTCCGATAGAAATACCGGCTTGTGGTGCATATACAACCAGCATAATACTGGGAGGAATTAGTATTCCCAGCGTACCGGCGGCAACAACCGAACCTGAGGCTATAGATTTATCATATCCTCTGGTCACCATGGGAGCCAGTGCAATCATTGTCAACATGGAGACAGAAGCAGTAATTACCCCTAAACATGCCGCCAGGATCGTACCAAATAATATGGTAACAATAGCCAGTCCACCCCTGAATCCCCTCATACTATCATATAGTACCGTATAGAGTTCATCAATGATTCCGGTCATTTGCAGAATAACCGCCCATAAAGGTAAAAAGAGGAACAGCCAGGAACGGATAACTAAGTGTCATGCTATACATCCGACTGTATAAAATATGGTAGGTTATATCTCCCCCAAATAAAAGAAAGCCCATAATGAGTGCAACACTAGCTATGACAAAAGCGATAGGGAAACCGGTCATGACCAGGACAAGCACCCCACCTAACATCAAAGCAGTAATGACTTTTTCACTTAATATTTCAATCAAGGTGTTCACCTCTTGTTACAAAATATAGATCGCGGATAAACCTAGCTATGCCTTGAAGAAGTAATAACAATGATCCAAGAGCAAATACCGTTCTGAAGGGAGCAGCGGGAGGATACCAATAGGTAGCGATCATTGTCTCATGAATTCTCCATGCTTTCACTGCCCATTTGCTAGAAATCCATACCAGTACTATCATTAATGGAAAAAAGAATATTAGGGAACTGATTATATCCATTATCGCTCTATTCTTTTCGGAAAGGCGAGTGTAGAAAAGATCTACTCTTACATGGGAGTCAATCAAATAACAGTAGGACCATCCCATAATATAAACGGCTCCACCAGCCATACACAAGGTATCATATGCCCAAACGGTAGGCGCATTAAACCAATGTCTTAAAATCGTTTCATATGCGCCTACCAGGACAAGGAGCCAAGCAAGCCATCTTGCAGATAAACCAGCGTACTTACTCATCGTATCAATGCCTTTAAGGATTTTTCTTAAAAATATCATACTTCTTAACTCCTCGTAATTCTTAAATCAAATAAACAAACTTAACCACTAATGATTACTATAATCCAGCCTTTTCCCCATAGGCATTCATGGAGTCTAAAATCTCACCAAATATCGGGCTCTCTTTAGCGGCTTTTTCTTTATAAAATGCTACAGCTTCTTTTGAGAGGGCGTCTGATACTTCTTTGGGGAGATTGTATACCTCACATCCGGCATCTCTGAAATTTTGTATGGCATCCATATCATTATGGCTTTCAAAATTTTGCTGTTCCTGAGACCATCTTGCTAACACATTCTGCACCAATACTTTCAGATCATCAGGAAGTGCTTCCCAGGACTTTTTGTTAACAAACCAGACGTGGGGATCACTGGGAGCTCGGACAGGTGAAATAATGACATATTTAGCAATTTCATTAAAATGCATACTCCAATTGGTTGATAAACCTGCGTATTCAAAAGCATCAATGGTACCTCTCTGCATAGCCTCGTATAATTCACCACCAGGTAAAAATATGGGATTAGCACCCATTCTGGCCAGAATTTCACCGCCATCACCGGAAGTACGTATTTTTAGACCCTTCAAGTCAGCTACCGTTTCTATCTTCTTTTTGGAATGGAGGAATACTTCACCCGGTTCAGGAGATAAAAATCCAGGTAGCACCATGGCATTAGAACCCTCCATCATCTTGTTCATTAATTCCCATCCGCCACCATAATCAAACCATTGTGTTAAAATTTGTCCAGGCAGTCCACCTGGTCTGGAGCTGATTAAACCAGCTGCTGACCATTTATCCAGATTATACATGGGACAGGTATAGCACAGGTCTAAAACCCCATCAATAACTGCATCAAGTTCTTTTGTTTCCGGAACAACCGAACCACCGACAAACGCCTTGACTTCCAAACGCCCGCCACTTGCTTTGGTAATGTCTGCACAAGCCTTATCATGGTGAATCTGGGAATAATTAGATGCAGGACCAAAACTTGAAGACTTCCATACAATTTTCTCTTGTGCAGCAACAGAGAAAGATCCAACCATCAGTAAAACAACAATGAACATCGTAAAAAGCAAAAATTTTTGTTTTCTAAGTGATAACATTTTTTATTCTCCTCCTTATATTTTTAAAAATTTAATGGACTGTGTAACGAGAGATAACAAAACATTACACATCTTTTCTTTAACCCATAAGGTAATTTATATGGGTTCAGTATTTACTGTATAGATCACCTCCTCTTTTTTTGATTTTCCAGTCCTGTTTCACTGCTAAGTGTAGTAGAAAAAATAAAGCCACTTTAGTATTATTCTATTGTTATTATAGCTAATTATATTTATGGATTATGGAAAGCTTATCATCTTTTGAGGATTATGTTAATTAATTATTTCATGTTTCCACAATTTTTTCAATTTTTTTTGTAATATTTTAGGTAAAATAATTCAATAAGACCGATCAACTTGTTAAAAAATACTTTAACTTCTTTAGAATGTACCACTATTGCTTCATAAATTTTTTTGAATTATAGACTTTTTACCACTTCATTCAATTTATGATAGATCCCTGACTTTTCTATTGACTTATATAATTCATCATGAATAATAATTAAATCTTCATAGACTTTAGTATGGATATCAATGGGGTTCTTTTGACTTAGGTAATCTAATTTAGTCATGGAATCAACTGCTGTCACAATATTATTGTATAAGCCAATCTTTACTGCTGCAATAATTGCTGCTCCCAATGAAGAAGCATCTTCATAACCAGACTTAACCACTGGTCTGCCGTAAATATCAGCCTGGATCTGATTAAATATTTCGGAACGAGTCAATCCTCCACTAATCCTAACCTCTTTAATTGGTCCAACAAAACCTTCCATAATAACCATGTTTTTCCGGATTTCAAAAGCAATTCCTTCCAGAATTGCCCGAATAATGGAAGAACTTGTATGGCCTAATGATAATCCGAACAATATTCCCCGAGCTTCAGGATTCCAATAGGGAGCTGCTGAGGCAGCAAAATGAGGAATCAACAATAAGCCATTTGACCCTATAGGCTCCTTTTCTGCTTCCGAATTCATAAAACTATAAGCATCAGTTCTGAATTTTTTTTGTTCTTCGCTGCCTAAAAGCCAAAAATTATCTCTAAACCATCTATAAATTGAACCGGTAGTAAAAATGCCTGCTTCTAATACCCACTTGCCGGCAACGGAAGAAGCACTGCAAATCAGACGTTGATTTTTGTCTTTGAATGGTTTATTGCTATTCGTTAAAACAAAAGAACCCGTTCCTGTATTGGCTTCTACCAATCCGTCCTTTACCACCCCTAATCCAATGGCGGCACATTGCTGGTCTCCTCCGGCAGCAATCACAGGAATACCTTCGGGCAAACCAAGCTTATCGGCAGCTGAACGATTTAAAACACCAATAACAGAACCCGGAGGAACAGCTTCCGGTAACTTATCCAATGCGATGCCGACACTTTTTATTAAGTCTTCTTCCCACTTAAATCGGTCAATATTAAAAAGCATGGTTCTTGATGCCTGTGTCCAATCTGTCTTAAAGATACCGGTCAAGTAATGAATAATGAAATCCTGGACTGTAAGAAATTTAAAGGTTTTACCATAGATTTCTCTTCTATTCTTTTTAAACCATAACAATTTTGGCAAAGTAAAATAGGGATCAATCCTTAAACCGGTGATAGTATAAATTTCTTTTGAACCATAGATGTTTTTCAGATGCTCTGTTTCTTCTATTGCCCTTTTATCTTGCCATAATATAGCATTATCTATGGGATCTCCATCTTTATCAACAGGAATCACGGTAGCTCTTTGTGAAGTAACCGCAATAGCAGAGAAATTTTTATGGGTTTCTTTTAATTTACTGATTGCTTCTTTGACTGTACTTTGAGCTGCTTCCAGCCATGTTTTTGGATCATGATCAATCCATCTTGAGGATAAATAGATACTGTTATATTCTTGATAAGAATGGGATAAGGGGTCTCCAAGTTCATTAAAAATAACCGTACGGCAGCCTGTTGTTCCCAGATCAATACTTATAATCAGCTGATTCATTATAACCTCTTAAATCAATATCGGAAATAAAGCCATATTCCATTTTTTTCTAATACTTTACCGCTTTTCCACACAAAAACAATTTCATTTTTTCCTGGATTACACCTATCATGGGTTCTTTAATAGCCTCGGATAGAAGGGAAAAATGTCCTGAAAATCCTTTTTTAAATATGCTTTCCAATTCTTTTACAGCTGCATTAGAGATCTCCGTATTGATATTAATTTTAGCGATCCCTTCCTTAATTGCCAGCACCAGGTCTTTTTCAGTATTTCCAGAACCTCCGTGTAAGACCAGGGGAACGGAAACAACTTTAGCAATCTCTTTCAACCGATTGTGATATATCTTCGGTTCCCCAATATAATTTCCATGAATCGTACCAACAGCAATAGCTAAGGCATCGCAATCGGTTTTTTCAACAAACTCTTTGGCTTCTTCTGGCCTGGTTAATTGATGCTCAGAAACCGCTTGTCCGGTATCTTCAGCAGGTATATATCCCAATTCTGCTTCTAATGTTACGTTAGCGGCATGGGCTATGTTAACGATTGCTGCAGTTTTTTCGATATTCTCGCTCTTTTTAAACCTGAACCGTCATACATCACCGAGGTAAAACCTGCCTGGATAGCCTTAATAATCAAATCCTCTGATTTACAATGATCCAGGTGCAGTACCATCGGAATTTTCGTTCTATTTGCTAAACTATGGACACACTTTGCAATTAACTGAATATCAGTTATATGGCTAACCTTTTCGCCGAAAGCAATAATAACAGGAAGATCCAATGAAGTAGCTGCCTCGAATATCGCCTGCACGGTTTCCAGATTGTGCACATTAAATGAACCAATGGCATAGCCCCTTTCTCTGGCCGGGATTAAAACATCATTTAAATTGGCTAACATTCTATGCTCGCCTCACTTTTTCCAGCCATTTCTGGACTTCAATCTTTTCTAAAACTTCAGGATTGACAATAAACCGGGGATGGTTATCTTCCAACAATCGATTGATATCTTGAACAAGTAAAAAGGGAGACTTAGTCAGGGCTTCTGTTGTTGTTCCGGCAATGTGAGAAGTCAGGGTAACATTATCAAGCGTTAACCAGCGGCTATTCTTGGTAATTGGCTCCTGCCAGAATACATCTAAGGCTGCACCGGCAATTTTTTGCCCCTTTAATGATTCAAATAGGGCATCTTCTTGAATGAGACCGGCACGTGCCGTATTGATAAGATAGGCTGACTTTTTCATGCATGAAAGCTCCTTCTCCCCCAGCAAATCCTTGTTCTCCTGACTTAAACGAGCATGTAAGGAAATAAAATCTGAATTTTTTAATAAATCTTCCAGGCTCACTCTCTTCGCCTGATATTTCTGGATGTCATCATCATTAACATAGGGATCGAATACCAAAAGATTGATTCTAAAACCACTTAATTTTTGAGCAACGAGTTGACCTATAAAACCAAAACCAATTAAACCAACCGTCTTACCTTGTAACTCAGGTATCATGTCAGAATTAAAAAAATTTTTTCGCCAGATACCGTTCTTTACAGCAGTATGACTGCGAGCAATATTACGCGCTTCTGCCAGAATTAAACCAATTGTATAATCGGAAACCGCCTGAGCGTTACGACCTTGTATATTGTGAACCACTATTCCCTTTTTTGTGGCATAATCAACATCAATATTCTCCAATCCTGCCCTGGAGGCACCAATCAGCTTAAGTTCAGGCAAAGTTTCAATGGCCTCTTGCGATACCGGACAAAATAAAACCAACAATATTTCGATATCTTTACTGGCATTTGCTATCTGTGGGACTACTTTTTCAGCAGATGGCCCCTGTTTTTCAATCACTAATCTTCTATCCTGTAATTTATTCCAATCTGTTTCCCAATCATCCATTTCAATATAGTTTGGTTTTACCTGCAACTCTTTTGCTGCTTTAGCAATGTTCTTTCCGGGTATCATGGTATCACCGATACATAAGACTTTCATTAACATCCTCCTTTTGAGAAAAAAAGAAAATCACTCTCTTAATTATTGTAAAGATTTTATTAAACACACAATAAACATAATACATGATCACAAGCTAACGGATTATTAAAAGTTTAGATATAAAACATAAGCAATTTAGAGTCGCAATCCACTCTATATATATTATATACATTGTTATATGTATGCACTATATATTATACTTTTCTTTATGGCTGCTCATGCCAATACATAAACTCTTCTGGCTTTTTTTTGAGGCTGCGGTAAGTATTCAATTTTGCCTTTTGATCAGGGTAGCCCATTGATATGCAAACTACCAGTTTTTGGTCTTTTGCGATGTTAAGAAATCTTTTAATTTCGTCTGCATATCCGGTAACTGAAGCCTGGATACAACTACCCACACCAAGAGTATGTGCAGCCAAAATCAGGTTTTGAGTAAATAAACCCATATCAAACAGAGACCATTCCCCAAGTGATCCGTCCATAAAGAGAAATACAGCACAGGGGGCACCGTAAAATTCGAAGTTCATCAATCTGAGTGTTTCTCTTCCTTCCCTATCACTTCGCTCTATTCCAAGGGTATTTAACTTACGAGCTCCGTATTCCCTGCTGCGTTGTTCTATTTGCGAAGGCCAGCTTGTTGGCAATGGAATATCGGGGCTGCTTGGAGCCTTAGTTTTCGCCAGTTTCAATAGTTCCCGGCTAATCTCATCCCTTTTTTCGCCACTTACCACAACCATTTCCCAAGGTTGGGTATTTGTATAGGAAGGGCTGTTACTTGCTGCATCGACTATCCTTTGCATAACATCTTTGGTGATTGGCTTGGATTTAAAAGCACGAACACAATGTCTCGTTTTAATACTTTCATAGGCTTCCATTAAAAAAACCTCCTTTTAGAGGATAAACGAGAAAGAAGTGAACTCGGTTTTCCTTTTAATGTTTTGAAGTATAGCAATATTTGACATCTTAAGTCAAATAATTTTGGATTTGGATCTTCGAAGGGCAGGGGGACATTTCGTTAGTTATATTTTATCCACTCTTTCTATAATACTTCTTCAGGTTTATTTTTTATTCAATAATTCTCGCAATTCCCCATCGTAATATTTTTTTATCTTTTTCATTTATAAAATTATCTTTATAAGATAAAAAATTTATAGGTTGTCCGTTAAAATTTCCGGATTATTAAGCCGATACAACCTCTTTATTTCATTTATTAGATCTTCTATTGAACTTTCCCAACAGATGCCATATAAATGGTAAATTCCTCAACACCATCAATTCCAAGAATTTTATCGACAAATTCTTGATCATATTTGGCAATGGCACAAGTCCCGGCAGCGATGGCTTCACAAGCCAGGTAGAGGTTTTGGCAAACATGGCCGGCATCCAGAGCTATCAATTTGTAAGATGCTCTGTCGTATCGCCATTCCATACGTGCCGGTAGGGAGGTCCAAATGAAGGTCACTGCGCTTTTACCGGCAAATGATTGATCAAGGGTGGCTTGGATTAACAAACCCTCAAGGTCTTGGTATTTCACCACTTCTACCAGTTGATGACTCAGCGGTAGATAACGATAAATCGCCTTGGGAATCCCCTCAATCCTGAAAACTGCAATATAAGTTTCCAGAGCATGTCTGCATCCCGCCGAAGGCACGGTTCTATAATTTCTAACTGCAGACCTTTTTCCTCGAAGACCTTGGGTTGCCCATAGAAGAAAAGAAAGTTCTTCGAGTTTTATAGTATCTTCGGTGTAAGATCTTCTCGATTTCCTTCTGGTAATCGCAGTCTTAACACTTACTTCATGGATTGATTGCCAATCTTCCGGTTTTATAAGATCTATGGTCCTATCTTCAGGATTATAGGGTTTTTCTGCAGGTAGCGGTTTGATGCCTTTGCTCTGGTCTGTGGTTGAAAAATCAATCGTTTTCCAATAATTGCTTTTAAGAAAATCTCTAAATTTTTCCGACATAGTAATACCCTCTTTCAATCTTAATTTAAAATCTTAGTAACACCTACGCTCATTCTTATCGATTATAGAGTGAGTCAAGGGGTCAGGTCTCAACATTTGACATTCATTCTTTTTTCAAAGCAGAAATAACCTTTTCTTTTGTTCGCTCTAAATCCCTATCCTCTTTGAATTTATTTTCAAATCTTTTCACTGCCTGGGAAACAGCCGAATAATCCATATCAAACAATTGTCCGATCTGGGTGAGTTTAAGGGGAGTGAACTTTTTGATCAAATATAGGGCTAAGGATCGATACCTATTACCTCTTTCCTTGCTCATTAATCTATTTTGATCTAGGTGTGTTACGTCACATACCTTTTCGATAATTTCTGGAGCAGAATATAAGGGCAGGGAACGTGTTACCGGAATTTCTCTGGATAGTCCCTTCTTGGCAATTCGTGATTTAAGGAGTTTTATAAAATGATCATCTCCCAAAGCTATATTATGATAGGATTGTTTTAATGGATCTTCCATGGACTGATTCTGCCAGAGATATTCCTTATATTTTTTGGTTGATAAGGTAGCATCGGCAGAAAAGTAATGCAAAACCAGGGATGGATCGAGATTGACCATCTGAGACTTCCGCAGACCAAGGTAATCCAGATAACTGCTCCAGGGATAGTCTTCCAGTTTACTCACTATCCCTGCTCGGATAGGGTTTAAATGCATATAGGCAGAAAGGATGAGTGCATAACTATCTGCATCTACCAGGATGGATTTAAAACGACCCTGAAAAAGAGAACCAATCATTTGATAGCGACTGCCAAACCAATTGGCATAAGAAGTATTCAGATAGTGCAAGGCCTGGGAAAGATTGGGTTTGGCCGTCTTAATAAATAGATGATAGTGATTATCCATCAGACAATAGGCGTAACAGGTAATGCCATACTTGGTGAATGTTTCATCTGATTTTCGGATAAAGGTATTTTTATCTTTATCATCGAAAAAGATATTCTCTCTGCGTTGACCCCGGGAGGTAATATGATATAAGGCATTTTCATAGGCGATGCGTAATGGTCTAGACATGGGTAAATATTAGCATCTGGAATGAGTTATGTCAAATGTTGAGACCTGACCCCTATTGTAGACCCGCCACTGCCGACCCCCTATCTGTTTCTTTATTTATAAATGGTGGAGATAGGGGGATTCGAACCCCCGACCTCTGCGATGCGAACGCAGCGCTCTCCCAACTGAGCTATACCCCCATATTTTGCACTAACTACTCAACAAACCTATCAGCGCGCCATGCGGCAATTTATTAGCCGCCTAATCTATCTTTCTAATAACCCTACTCATCTGAAATACAAATCTATGCACTTTATTCTACTATACCTTAAGAGATATTACCATACTGATTACGAATTCCGATTATAATAAATAGGGACACATCCTATTTTTTCTGTGGTTTAATTTTCTATTTTATGAGGTCTTTCCTTAGGATGTCTGTCTATGGTAATACCTAAAACATCAACCATCTAGGCAAGAAGCTCCTCAGATCCTATAGGTTGTCCGCTAAAGGTTACCGAATTATTGACCTGGCACACCTTCTGTATTTATCTAATTTAAAAGTAAAATATTTATTATCTAAGACAATGGGATGTGTCCCTATTTAATTTTAATTAATAATATAAAAAAGCTATTTAATGTATTTTTAATAATAATATACTGCTATAGAAGATCTTCGAAACTACTATCACTCAAAATATTTTTATGGAAAAATTGAAAATTAAGCTTATGATAAAGATGTTTTAATAAACTTCTCTTTGTGGTTAGGAATCCTTTGTTTTCCTCAGGTGGAGAAATGGTGTATGAAATAAATGAAGAAAACTTATAACTCAAGGCTTAACCCTATTGAATTCTTTTCTTGGATTTTTTTGTACAGCAATATCCCTTGCGGTAATTCCCGGATAGTAATATCTTCCATCCTTGCGAGTATAATTTTTAACAAGAATTGACTGTTCGGGACAAAAGTTAAAACAGGCATAGCAGTAGTAACACCTGACATCATCTTGCCATAGCGGTTTACCATTATTCAATTTAATTTTTTTAGATGGACATACACTTTCACATAATCCGCAACCTGTACATGTTGAATCAAAATAAAATCCTATTTTGGCATTAATACGTTCAATATACCATTGCAAGGGTAATTGTAAGAATTTATTAATAAATCTTGTTAAAGCATTTGTGGGTTTTGGGCTATCTTGATCAGTATTCTTTTTTTTATTGATAATCGCTTTGACAATTATATTTAATTTTTTTTGTACATTTTCTTCCAGGACTAAAATGTTCTTTTCTGTTATGGTACTTGCCCAGTTTTGTGCAATCATAAAGGATGGTTGCAATCCTTTGGGGCTATTGGAAGCCATTTTTAAAGTATAATAAAAATCTAATTCCTTGCCTCTTTTTGCCAGCAGCCTTTCCAGGTATAGTTCCACTTTCCCAGGATAACCACAATTGGTTGTTACAGTAAAAAGGAACTGCTCGGGCTTAAAATGAATTTTCCTAATAAATTCCCTAACAGGGACAGGGGTTGAGCTAAGGTAGATCGGAAATACAAGACCTATAATATCTCCCTTCAATTCAATGGCTTCTTCATTTAAAAGACTCAATATCGGCATTAGGGTAGTGTTAGGAATACGCTTTTGAATTTCCTGGGCTACATGTAATGAATTACCGGTTCCGGAGAAATAATAAATTTCTATTTTATCCATATACATCACCTTTTACCTTTTTCCTTCACAGAAAAATTATTTTAAATAATACTTATTTCTATTACTTCTGGCTATGATAGGATAGACGGCATTCTCGAAATTGATTCTCAGTGGTCTGGTCATAGGATAATTCTAGGGTATTGTGGTTTGAATGTAAAATGTGAAGACCAGACACCCATTATTGCTCTATGAATTATGTCAAAGGATCTTACCTTGTCACGCATTTATGCGTTTATTAAATATCATATTTTTTAAAAAAGTATTTTTTAGTGAGCTCAACTGTTGTAAAATAAGAAACCAGTATCAAAGCTATTAAAACTACAACGTTTAAAGGCATTTTTACAAATTAGAAAAATCTATTAGCAAACAGCGTATTTATGAGTATTACTGTCATTAAACCCGTAAATACTGAGGTTACCAATAACAACCTGCTGGGCATGCGCTTAAAATGGAGGAATACAAGGGACAGACACCTATTTAAAATCCTATCACTCTTATTAATGAGAATTAAATATTCAGTCTATCCTATTTTATGTTATTTTTGGTTGAATATTTCCATAGAATAAGAATAATTACAAACATAACTATTAAAACTTCTATAAACCCTACTGAAGCTATCAAGGGAAGCGGAAGATCCTCTTTGGAAATGGTTATTAATTGACCGAAGGGTTGAAAAATTGGCCATAGGATAAAAATATTCCTGCTTAAAACAAATAGTGTTGCAAACATAATGCCTATATAAAATAAAAAGAGCATTTCACTAAATCCCATACCGTAACCTATGTGATAAGCTGCATATAAAAGTGATCCCAAGATTACTGCCGGTATCGTACCAAAGGAGTCTTCTAGGTTAGTCAAAATCCAACCTCTCCAAAAAACAGCCTCAAAAAAACCAATGGCCAGTACCAGGGTGATAAGTGGAAAAAGCTCTGAAAATTCTTTACCTAATAGAATATCAATCTTGTTGTAATATAGAATGATGGCGAGTAAGATTTGGGCAGCGATACTTATTTTAAGATTCTTCTTGGTAATTCCCAGCTTATCGAGGCTTTCTCTTTTTTTAATTAAGGTCCAATAAGCAGGCAAACTAATACCAAAAATTGTCGCTCCAATGACTGCATAGAATAAAAAATATAAAAGACCTCTCTGGGAGGTAATTAGGTAGGTAGCAATCGAAAGTGAGCCAACCACCAAAAGCCAAGAAAACAAGGCAATGACCAGATCTTTTTTGGGATTGAATTTTACGGGTGTATAGATACTCTTTAAATAATTCATTAAAGGCCTCCTGTTACAAATTAAATGCTCTATTTTTTAAAAATTAATATAAAGTGGAAAAAATTTCAGATTAATTACCACTACCTCTAATTTAATAGTCATGCTTAAGCCTTTATGTGAAGTTTGAATCCACTTATCTACCTATGTGGCGGTAGTTGAATGGTCGTCTCCGGACCTCGAATTACTGCCACAATGTGCATGGCAGCATGGCTTAGAACGGCTCCCAACGGGTTTACACTAATAATAAAGGCAAGCGTAATAAGCATATTGCCGAAAAGCACTAAACCTACACGTCGATTTCGGAATTCCGCATAGCCCAAGTGGTATGCCAGAGTAACCAACAGACTGGCAACCAGACCAAGAGCACCAATGCCAATCTTACCTGGCCATGTAGTTACTCCTCCGATTAAAGGGGCAGATAACCAAACTACAAGAACCGGCATCACATTAAGAAACAACGCATCAATAATTCCGTAAACCAAACCTATCCAAACAATATCAAGTACAAAATTCCATCCTTTAGATTGCCGTGAAGCCGGCTGGGAAAACACATTTTTTACCAGTAATAATCCGATAATCACTCCACTGATAACGCCCCATAGCCAGTTATGAGAAAAAAGAGCTCCTAAATCGAACTTGCTGATATTGATAAATTCAAAGAGAAATGCGCTAATGAGTATAACGTAAGGGATCAGAAATACACGCCGTGAAAGCTTAATGCTATTTGAAAATATAGCACTAATGCAGAAACCTAGAAAACTAGCAGTAATCACCCATATTGCAGTGATAACAAGTCCATTCATAATTTTACCTCTTTTGGCCTACCTTATATGAAATATATTAATTAAAGCAACATTATATTGCAATAAAAAAGTTCGGATCAATACAGTTACAATATTGAAGAATCTTTATTATTTAATTTACTAGAATATCTCATCAAAGTCAAAAGATTTATAAGAAAAAGTAAAATAATTTTACTGCTTTATCTTTTTATGGAAAGCATAGTTCTTGATAAGGGGATGTTTTAGTGTTAAATAGGAACACCTATTTATTGACTTTCTTCTTAGGTCTTACTTTCGATTTTAACCTAATATTAAATTAAGTAAATAATTTCAGCATTTTTGATATAATCCCCCATTTAGAATATAATAATCATTAGAAGTTCTGGGATTAGATTTCGCAATTTCACCTTTCTATATTCTAGATTTTGTGAACACATGCAGATCCCAATTTTTCTTCC
>DSEL01000087.1 GCA_011056645.1 Candidatus Atribacteria bacterium | reverse complement strand
ATATAAAATACGATTAAATAAATTCTTTAACACCATCTTTGCTAATAGTCGCTAAAATTAGCGGTATTTTTTTAGGTTTTTTCTTTTCTATAACAAATGAAGAGAATATTTTACCCTTAGCTTCATTTAATTTTTCTGGATCATTATAATATACTTCCGCTAAATCATCTTTGCTATTTACCCTACTGCCTACTTTTTTCTTTAAAACAATTCCTACAGATAAATCGATTTCTGAATCTTTTTCCTCTCTGCCTGCTCCTAAAAGCATAGCGCTCTCGCCGACTCGTCGAGAATCAATTTTCTGTATATAACCACTAGTAACAGCTTTAACTTTAGTACAATGCTTAGCCATAGGTAATAATTCCGGGTTATCTACTATCTCCGAATTACCACCCTGAGCTCTTATTATCTCTTTAAATTTGCGTAAAGCTGCCCCTTCTTTTAGTATTTTTTCTAATCTATTCCTTCCTTCTTCATAATTCTTTACTGCTCCGCCTAATTTTAACATATAAGCACCCAGCTCAAGACAAAGATCACGTAAATCTTTTGGTCCTCGATTTTTTAAAACTTCGATAGCTTCTTTTACCTCCAAAGAATTACCGATAGCAAAACCCAAGGGTTCATCCATATTCGACACAACTGCTACCGTTTCTTTCTCTAATTCCAGGCCTATATCTACCATTATTTTACCCAACTTCAAAGCATCTTTATATTTTTTCATAAAAGCGCCACTACCGGTAGTGACATCTAATACAATAGCGTCGGTACCAGCAGCTAATTTTTTGCTCATAATGCTACCTACGATTAAAGGAATACTCTCTATTGTCCCGGTAACATCTCTTAATGCGTACATTTTTTTATCTGCCAAGTCTAGATCGGGACTAGAACTGATAATTGAAGCGCCAATTTTCTTGACGATATTTATAAATTTATTCAAACTTAGTTCTGTTTTAAATCCTGTTATTGATTCTAATTTATCGATTGTACCGCCGGTATGGCCCAAACCCCGCCCGGACATCTTAGCTACCGGTACACCCGCTGCAGCTACCATAGGTACCAAAGCAAGAGTAGTAGTGTCTCCTACGCCTCCCGTACTATGTTTATCAACCTTAATGCCGGGAATGGATCCAAGATCAATAATTTTTCCTGAATGAACCATAGCCATAGTCAGATATTTTATTTCATTGATATCCATTCCTTGAAAATAAATAGCCATCAACATGGCAGACATTTGATAATCCGGAATACTATCTTGGCAATATCCTTTAATCATAAAATCTATTTCTTTTTGAATTAACTTCTGACCATCTCTTTTTTTAATAATTAAATCATAGAATCTCATCCAATATTTCCTCTTTGGATCAATTTAGTAAATTTACCTATCCCCCAATTTTCCAATTGACTGATTGAATTAATTGAATACTTCTTACACCTGCTTACCACTTATTACTGTTTTTATGCGATATATGACACATGATTAGGATATACTATTTCAAAAATAGAGGTACAAAAACCAGAGCGACTATGGACATTACTTTAATTAATATATTCATAGAAGGTCCGGCGGTATCTTTAAGAGGATCGCCAACCGTATCTCCTATCACAGCAGCTTCATGAACTTTCGTGCCTTTTCCCCCATAATTTCCCATTTCAATGTATTTTTTGGCATTATCCCAAGCTCCCCCGGAATTGGCCATTTGGATAGCCAATAATACTCCTACTACCACCGCTCCTAACAACATTCCTCCTAATGCGTTTGGTCCTAAAACTATTCCTACTAATATAGGAGTTACTATGGCTAATAATCCCGGCAATATCATTTCTTTCAAAGCTCCTTTAGTGCTAATATCTACACATCTCGCAGAATCCGGTTTAGTTTTACCTTCTTTCAATCCAGCAATTTCCCTGAATTGTCTACGCACTTCTTCTATCATTAAAAAGGCAGTTTTACCTACTGCATTTATGGCCAAAGCAGAAAAAAGATAAGGTAAAAGACCACCTATGAACATCCCTGCTACTACTATGGGATTAGTGATACTTATGGTCTCTAACCCAACAGATTTACAGTAAGCGGAAAATAAAGCCAAAGCAGTTAATGCTGCTGAACCGATAGCAAAGCCTTTCCCAATAGCAGCGGTGGTATTTCCCACCGAATCTAATGAATCGGTAATTTTTCGAACCTTAGGATCTAATCCAGCCATTTCTGCTATTCCACCTGAGTTATCAGCAATCGGGCCATAGGAATCAACAGAAACCGTCATACCGACGATAGAAAGCATACCTACTGCTGATACAGCAATACCATATAAACCCGCAAATTTATTGGCAACTAACACCGTCAAAGCAATCAAAATTAAGGGAATTGCAGTACTTTGCATCCCGACTGCCAATCCAGAAATAATGGTAGTTGCTGCTCCGGTAAGCGATGATTTAGAAATGGACTTTACTGGCGGGTAGTTATAAGATGTATAATATTCAGTCACTAATCCGATCATAATGCCAGCTATTAATCCAGCGGTAGTGGCATAAAATATATTTAAACTATTAAATAAAATATTAGAAAGAAAAGCGGAAGCAATAATAACTAAAAACCCGCTTACCAAAGTCCCTTTGGTTAAAGCTGCGTTTAATTTCTTTTCGCTTTTTGTATTTACAAAGAAGGTCCCAATAATGGAAGAAATTGCCCCACAAGCAGCTAATAATAACGGGAACATGACTCCTTTTACTCCTTCGAATAACATTCCACCCAAAATCATACTGGAAACAATTGCGCCTACGTAAGACTCAAATAAATCTGCACCCATTCCTGCTATATCTCCTACATTATCTCCTACATTATCTGCAATTACTGCTGGATTGCGAGGGTCATCTTCGGGTATTCCTTCTTCTACCTTTCCCACTAAATCAGCCCCTACATCTGCTGCTTTAGTAAATATTCCACCACCTACTCTAGCAAATAAAGCTATAGAACTTGCACCTAAGGCAAACCCATTTATAATTTCCGGATCTCTGATAAAGTAGTATAAAATCCCTAAACCAAATAATCCAAAACCTGTTACTGACATGCCCATCACCGCACCACCGGAAAAAGCGATTTTTAATGCTTTGGTTATGCCACCTTCGGTGGCAGCATGAGCAGTCCTGGAATTCGTTTTAGTCGCAATTTTCATTCCAACTAAACCTGCCAATCCAGAACAAATTGCACCCACTATAAAAGATAAACTGGTAATCGGTCCTCTCACCCAACCAAGTAAAAGGCCGACTGCAATGATAAAAAAGACTAAAACACTATACTCCCTTTTTAAAAAAGCCATGGCACCCTGTTCAATCATATTTGATATTTCTTTCATTAATTCATTTCCCGGTTTTTCTCTTATTACCTTCAGAGAAAGAAATAGTGCAAATATCAGGGCGATAATACCACTTAGGGGAATTAACAGTTCAATTTCCATATATTATTTTATCCTTTCTTTATTATTTATATT
>DSEL01000086.1 GCA_011056645.1 Candidatus Atribacteria bacterium | reverse complement strand
GCTAAAAGAATATAATCTACCTTCTTACTAAATAATCCTACCGATATAATGTGCATAGCAAAAGAAAAAGCACATAATAAAACTAAAAAATCCCCTAAATTAAAGTAAAAATTACTGTTATAATTTAGAAACCATAAACCGATAAAGGCAAAAGTTACTCCTATAATTGAATTTCGACTGACTTTCTCCTTAATAAAAAAATGGGAAATAACCGGTACTAAAACTACAGACAAACCTGTAATAAAACCAGCTTTGGTAGCTGTGGTGTATTTTATTCCCACTGTCTGAAGGGTATAACCCAAAAAGAGGAAAATCCCAATAAGAGAGCCTTTCTTCAAAATCATTAAGTTGATTCCTCTTATCCTCTTCCAGAATATTAATATTAGAATCAGAGCCGCCAATAAGAATCGATAAGTAAGATAAGTATAAGGAGGGATTAAATCAATAACTCCCTTAATCAAAGCAAAGGTTGAGCCCCAAATAATTACTATAATTAATAAATAAATTTCTGCTTGGATACCTTTCATATTATCTCTTTTCTGTCCTTTAAAAATCATAAAGGTATAATATTTGTAACCTTATATATCTTTCTGGAACCAACCATTTTCTAATCCCTCTTCCTTAAAAACTTGAAGTGCATCCTTATATTCTTTCCTGTTTAGCTTTCTGGATAGGGGAGGAAATTGGTCAGCATGGTAAGCCGGAAAATATTGGGCCATTAAACTTACATAAGTATGAGGAGAAATTTCCCGGGCTATAAAATGCATAATCTTTCTGGTTCCGCTTAAGCCTTCAGGGAGTACTAAATGTCGAACAATTAATCCTGAACGAGCAATTCCAGCCTCATCTAATACTAGGTCTCCCACCTGCCTGACCATTTCTTTCAACGCCTTTTTCATTATTTCAAAATAACCAGGGGCAGATGAGTATTTCAAGGCTATCTGGTTATCGGCATATCGGGCATCGGGGAGAAATATATCCACAATATTATCAAGTAATTTTAGAGTTTCTTCCGATTCATAACCACTGGTATTATAAACTATGGGAATGGATAAACCCATTTTAATGGCCAATTTAAGGCTCTTTAATATCTGAGGTACAAAATGGGTAGGAGTAACTAAGTTAACATTATGACATTTTCTCTCTTGTAAAGCAAGCATAATTTTAGCTAATTCTATCAAGCTAACTTTATTGCCATTTCCTAATTGGCTTATGGGATAATTCTGACAATAAACGCACTTTAAATTACAATAGGTAAAAAATATAGTACCCGAAGCGAAGTCACCCACTAGAGGTGGTTCTTCCCCAAAGTGAGCATTGTAACTGGAGATTAGCACCTCTTCCCCTGAACGACAGAATCCTCGTTCACCTTTTAGTCGATTTACCCCGCATTGATGAGGACATACTGTGCAATAAGAGAGTAATTTATAAGCTTTCTCAATTCGTTTATCTAATTCTTCTTCTTTAATATTTAAATAACTCGGGTACTTTAATTTTTTTAACAACTTTTTAATTTTTTCACCTAAAGATAATTTATTATCTTTTCTAAGCAATCTAATTCCAGGTAATTTACTGATAGCGGCTCTTCTTCCTCAAATTTCCAGCTTAAATAAGGAATTAGGATGCAATTTAGGCCTAATTTTAAACCTGGATTCAGATCTGAACGAACACTATTACCTACAATCCAAGTCTCCTTCTTGTTTAAATGATGTTTTTTTAAAATATTTTGATATTCTTCTACATTTTTTTGTTTTAAAACATAAATTTCCGAAAAATATTTTTTTAAACCGCTTCGTTGTACTTTTTCTTCTTGAACCTGGGGATCACCCAAAGTTGCCAGAATTAAAAAATATTTTTTACTTAGAATATCTAATACCCGAAAGACTCCATCTACTAATTCAGGAATCTGTCTAAAAACTTGCCATCCCAGTTCTTCAATTTTTTTCTTTAATTCAGTATTAATTTTCTTTCCATTCTTTTGGGAAAAATACTCATAAGTTTTCCCTAAGCTATAAGGATATCTCTCTTTCGCAAAACCATGTTTATATATATTTTTGATATCAATCTCATCGAGTTTGGCTAATGCTTCTTCCTTCTTAAAGCCAGCTTTTTCCATGAGCAGGGAAAATTTTTCTCTCGCCTGGTTATACAACTGGGAAGTTTTAATTAAAGTATCATCTAAATCAAAGATAATGGTTTTAATTTTCATTTGCTCCTTTAAATAAATTTTTTATAATTATAACTATAATGAAACGCTTTAGCAAACCCTAAAAACCAGTAGAAAGAATATCGTATCGAGTATCTCGTGAATCGTATCTCGAAAAGAGAATAGAAGCCAAGAGTCATAATAAATTCGCATTATATATGATATTAATAT
>DSEL01000085.1 GCA_011056645.1 Candidatus Atribacteria bacterium | reverse complement strand
GAATGTATACATTTGGGTGATATAGTTAGGTTACATACCGAAAATTAAGAACTGAAAACTGAAAATTATATTTAAAAGTAAAGATTCGACTATTAACTATTCACTACTAAGGAACAATTTAATATTAGGGAGTTCAAAATGACAGGTAAAAAAGGACATCTTTATTGGTTACGAAGAAAATTGCCCGATCAAAAAGTATTAGAACGGATGGATCTGTTATTAAAAGAACTAAATCTACATACTGTTTGCGATAGCGCTCTGTGTCCTAATCGAGGCGAATGTTTTAAAAAAAGAACGGCTACTTTTATGATATTGGGAAATATTTGCACGCGAAATTGTAAGTTTTGTGCTGTAGAAAAAGGAAAACCTCTCTCTCTAGATCCGGAGGAACCCTATCATGTTGCCCAAGCTGCAAAACATCTAAATCTTAAACATATCGTAATTACTTCGGTAACCAGAGATGACCTTTCGGATGGCGGAGCAAGACATTTTTCCCGAACAATTCTGGAAATTAAAAAAATACTTCCCGAAAGTACCATAGAGGTATTAATTCCTGATTTTAGGGGTTCCTGGCAAGCACTCCAAACGGTAATAGATGCACAACCTAATGTAATAAATCATAATATCGAAACAGTTTCCCGTCTATATCAGTTAGTAAGGCCAAAAGCAGTTTATGAGAGCTCATTGGAGTTATTAAAGCAGGTTAAAATTAGGGACAAAAATATTATTTCTAAATCGGGGATTATGGTAGGATTAGGGGAGGCAAGAGAAGAAGTTATCCAAACAATGAAAGATTTACGGGAAGTGAGCTGTGATATTTTAACTATAGGCCAATATTTAAAACCATCTTCTCACCATTTAAAAGTCAGCAGTTATATTCACCCGGATAAATTCGAAGATTATCAGAAAATAGGGATGTCTTTAGCTTTTAAGTACGTGGCTTCAGCCCCCTTGGTGCGCAGTTCTTATCATGCTGGTGAAATATTAAAAAAAGTACAATTTAATTTTAATTTGTAGACTAATTCCTTTGATAAATCTAAATATATCTGATAGAATTAAAATCAATAAGTCAAATAAAAAAATTTAAGCAGAGACAAGGAGGAAGGTTTTATATGACCAAATATGATATTAAAAAAGTGAGAAATATTGCCTTGGTAGGCCATGGGGATTCCGGAAAAACTTCGCTTACCGAGGCTTTGCTTTATGATTCAGGAATGATTACTAGATTGGGAGATATCAAACAGGGTAATACCACTACAGATTATGATCCTCGAGAAATAAAAAAGGGAATAACTATCAATTCATCTTTGGCTTATTTAAATTTAAAGGATTTAATGGTAAATATTCTCGATACTCCAGGCTATCTTGATTTCATCACTGATACCAAATTAAGTCTTAGAGTAGTTGATAGTGCCATAGTAGTGGTGTGTGCAGTATCGGGAGTAGAAGTGCAGACTGAAAAAGTTTGGAATTTTGCTGATGAATATAAACTACCTCGTGCATTTTTTATCAATAAAATGGATCGAGAAAGAGCTGATTTTTATCGAGTAAAAGATATGATTAAGGAAATTTTTGGTACATCGGCAATTTCTATACAGTTACCTATTGGTAAGGAAGAAAATTTCCAGGGACTAATCGACTTAGTAGAGATGAAAGCCATTATTTATAAGAAAATAGGAGAAGGTAAACCAGTTTTCGAAAAACAAGAAATCCCCCAGAATATGAAAGAAGAAGCAGAATCTTACCGGAAAGAATTAGTGGAAAGGGTAGCCGAATTTGATGATGAAATTTTAATGAAATATCTGGATGGTGAAACTTTAACTAATCGGGAGATTGCTTCTTTGTTAAAACGAGGGATAAAGGAAAATAAGATTGTACCTATTCTTTGTGGTTCGGCTACCATGAATTTAGGGATAGAGCTTCTTCTTGATTTTATTGGTGAATACTTTCCTTCTCCATCTGAAATGCCCCCTGTTGTAGCTAAAAATGGAAACACTTCTGTTGAGCAATTGATTGAAAATACAGTTGACTCCTCATTTTCAGCTTTTGTTTTTAAAACTGTAGCAGATCCTTACGTAGGAAATTTAACCTACTTTAGGGTATATTCAGGAAAATTATCCGAAGATTCAAATATTTATAATTCTTCAAAAAATGTGGATAATAAAGTGGGAAAGATCTATAAAATGCAGGGCAAAAATCAAAATTCTATCTCTGAAGTTTATGCAGGAGATATAGCTGCAGTTGCTAAACTTAAAAACACTGTTACCGGAGATACTCTCTGTGATAAAGACAATCCTGTTTTATTTGAAAAAATAGATTACCCTGAACCAATAATGCTTCTGGCTATTTCTCCTAAAACCAAGGGAGACGAGGATAAATTAAGCACTGCTTTAAGCAAGATAATTGATGAAGATCCTACAGTAAAAATTTATCGAGATGAAGATACCGGAGAGAGTATATTAGCTGGTATGGGAGAATCCCACTTAGAAGTAATCATTGATACTATGGAAAGTAAATTTGGTGTAGAGGTAGAAAGGAGTACTCCTAAAGTAGGATATAAAGAGACTATTCGAAAGAATGTTAAAGTTGAAGGGAAATATAAGAAACAATCCGGTGGAAGGGGACAATACGGGCATTGCTGGTTAGAGCTTGAACCCAAAAGCAGGGGAGAAGGTTTTGAATTTGTAGATAAAATAGTTGGAGGAGTTATTCCACGTCAGTATCGTCCCGCCGTGGAAAAAGGTGTGGTAGGTGCAATGAAAAAAGGAATATTGGCAGGATATCCTACTGTAGATATAAAGGCTACTGTTTATGATGGCAGTTATCACCCGGTGGATTCTTCAGAAATGGCTTTCAAGGTAGCTGGTTCGATGGCTTTTAAGAAAGGAGCTGCAGAAGCTAACCCGATCTTATTAGAACCAATTATGGATATAGAAGTAATAGTTCCAAAAGAATATATGGGAGATATAATTGGAGATTTGAATAGTAAAAGAGGGAAGATAATGGGTATGGAAGAATCTTCAAGCGGAAAGCAGTCTATTAAGGCAAAAATACCCCAAGCAGAAATTTTTAAATATGCTATTGATTTAAGATCCATTACTCAAGGTAGAGGTACTTTTAATTTAAAATTTTCCCATTATGAGGAGGTACCTGCTAATATCGTACAGGAAATAATTACCAAAAACAAAGAAGAAGAGGAAGAAAACAATAATTCTTAAAAAAATAAAATATTTTTTTAAGAAAAAAGAAGGATTTTTTAATTTAATATAGAATTATTATATTAAGGTAGACTTATTTATTAATTTATACAAAAAAGTATTACAAAAAAAGGGAGGTGTAGAAATATGTTTTCAGATTTAGCCTGGTATTGGTGGGTAGCAATTATTGGAGCGGTAGCATATTTGATATGGTATTTCGCAGATTAAATATTAATTATAATTAAATGACAAAATTATAAGAAACGTTTCTGTAAGTGCAGGGTAAAGCAAATTGCCCTGCACTTTATTTGTCTTTACAAGAAGGGTGATAAAATTGAAATTGTTAAATAAAAAAAGATATATTTTAATAATTTTACTTTTTTTTATTTTATCTACTATTGTTTCTGATTCAATAGCAATTGAAGAGAATAGTGAAAACAAAGTTATTCCTTTGGGAAAACTAGATTCATTGAAAGTGACTGTAAAATTTGGAGCAGGAAAGTTTAATTTAATTTCCGGGGAAGACGATATATTTGAAGGTAATTTTCAATATGACAATAGCATCCTTAAACCCAATATCCAATATGAAAAACTCGGAGAAACCGGAATTCTAATCCTATCTCAGAGTATCAAAAATGATCTTAACTTATCATTTCCTTCCCAAAATATATGGGATTTAAAATTGCCTTCAGATGTCCCTCTACAATTATATATCAATACCGCAACATATAGTGGTTATATTGATCTAACTAATTTACTGATAGAAAATCTATGTATTAATTCAGGAGCAAGTCAAACCAATGTTGCATTTAATCAACCAAATCTTATAGATTTAAAAAGTATTAATATTAAAACAGGTGCCTCCATTATAAAGATGTATGGTTTGGCTAATGCAAATTTTGATGAAATGCATTTTAGCGGTGGAGTAGGAAGTTACACCTTTGATTTCTCAGGTAGCTTGAATAAACCATCGAAAGTATACATTCATGCAGGGGCGGCTAAAATAGTTTTAAAGATACCTTATCAGATGGGGATTAAGATAATTTTTAGAAATTTTCCAACTACAAAATTAGATATCAAGAATTTAATAAAAATAAATGAAAAAACTTTTATTAGTTCGGAATATGGTAAAAGTGATGCGGAATTAGATATTGAAATTAGGGGAGCCCTTTTAGATCTTGAAGTAGTCTCGATAATCGATTGACATTTATTTTCTTTTCAATTATACTAAAAACTAACCAAAAAAGAAAAAGACCGAACGAAGGATTGAAAGGTATATTATAAAAAGAGAATCAGCATTTGGTGAAAGCTGATAAAAACCTTTAAACTCACCTTCAAGTTTTGTAAGCGAAAATTTAAATCAAAAATATTGATTTAAATATAATTTACAACGTTAACAAGCGTTAATTGTTTAATAAGAGTAGAAAGTGTGGGGCTGTAGCGCAGTCGGGAGCGCGCCTCCTTGGCGTGGAGGAGGTCGCGGGTTCGATTCCCGCCAGCTCCACCAAATTATAATCTAAAAATCTACTAAACAAGGGTGGTACCACGAGAAGAATCTCGTCCCTGGTAATGAATTGATGAATTACTTGAGACGGGATTTTTATTTTTAAGGAGGAATGTTCAAAAATGGAAGAAAGATATCTTTTTACCGAAGTTGAAAAAAAATGGCGCGAACATTGGAAGGAAAATGATTTTTTTAAATCTTATGTCGATTATAAAAAACCGAAATATTATGTTTTGGAGATGTTTCCTTATCCTTCGGGTGAACCTCATATGGGACACGTTAAAAATTATGTTATCGGTGACGTAGTAGCGAGATACAAACATTCTCAAGGATATAATATTTTACACCCCATGGGTTGGGATGCCTTTGGTTTACCTGCAGAGAATGCTGCTATCAAAAATAAAATTCATCCTTCAATTTGGACTAAAACCAATATTCAAAAAATGAAAAATACTCTAACCAATATGAGTATCAGTTATGATTGGGATAGAGAAATAGCCACCTGTGATCCGAGTTACTACAAATGGACGCAGTGGATATTTTTGCAGCTATATAAAAAGGGATTAGCTTATAAGAAAAAAGCAATAGTTAACTGGTGTCCTTCCTGTAATGTGGTATTGGCAAATGAACAAGTAATAGACGGAAAATGTTGGAGATGTGATTCCGAAGTTGTCAAAAAAGAGCTATCCCAATGGTTTTTCAAAATAACCGAATATGCCCAGAGATTACTTGATGATATTGAATGTTTAGAGGAATGGCCAGAAAAAGTATTAACTATGCAGAGAAATTGGATAGGTAGAAGTGAGGGGGCAAGAATTGAATTTCCTTTAAAAGGTAGTGATAAGACTATTCCGGTTTTCACTACCCGCCCTGACACCCTTTACGGGGCAACTTATTTTTTATTGTCTCCCGAACATCCTATACTGGAAGAGGTAATAAAAGATTCCCTCTATAAAAATGAGGTTCAAGTTTTCAAAGAGAAGGTAAGTAAAGAGAGCGCTGTAGATAGAGTATCAGGTATCTTAGAAAAGAAGGGATGTTTCACCGGCAAATACGTAATAAATCCTTTGAATAATGAAGAGATCCCCATATGGGTAGCAAATTATGTGTTGATGGATTATGGAACAGGTGCAGTAATGGCCGTTCCTGCTCACGACCAAAGGGATTTTGAATTTGCCAGAAAATATAATTTACCCATCAGGATAGTTATTCAACCAAAGGATAAGAAGGTTACCTCTGATACGTTGGAAGCGGCTTTCGATCAAGAAGGCATTATGGTCAATTCTAACAAATTTAACGGCTTACCGAACAGTAAATCATCAGATCTCATCATTGATTATCTGATTAAAAAAGGATCTGGAGAGCGAGAGGTTAATTACAGGTTAAGGGATTGGCTTATTTCTCGTCAACGTTATTGGGGTGCACCTATCCCTATAATTTACTGTTCTGATTGTGGCATGGTTCCCGTATCAGAAAGTGATTTACCAGTTTTGCTCCCGGAAAATGTTGATTTCAAACCCAAAGGCATGTCGCCGCTTGCAGGCAGCAAAGAATTTGTTGATACAATTTGTCCAAAATGTGGCAAAAAAGCTAAAAGAGAAACAGACACTATGGATACTTTTGTCTGTTCTTCCTGGTACTATCTTAGATTTTGTTCTCCCAAAACTGATATAACACCTTTTGATGCTGAAGAATTAAGATACTGGATGCCAGTTGATCAGTATATTGGTGGTGTCGAGCACGCTATACTGCATTTACTGTATTCTCGGTTTTTTACGAAAGCTTTATACGATATGAATTATGTCAATTTTAAAGAACCTTTTAAAAGACTTTTTACCCAAGGGATGGTTTGCAAAGATGGGGCAGCAATGTCTAAATCAAAAGGCAATATAGTTAATCCTGGAAAAATATTTTCAAAATTCGGAATTGATGCCACCAGGGTAATGATGTTATTTGCCGGTCCTCCCGAAGTAGATATGGAATGGACAGATACAGGAATGGAAGGAGCATCTCGATTCTTGAATCGAGTTTGGCGATTGGTCTACAATAATATTGGTTTTTTCGAAAAGCCGAAAAAGGAGAAGGACTTTACCTCCAAAGAGATAAGTACGGAAGCTAAAAAAATAAAGCAGAAGACCCACCAAACGATTAAAAAAGTATCTGAAGATATCGAGGAAAGATTTCACTTTAATACCGCTATTAGTGCCATTATGGAGTTAGTCAATGAAATATACAAATTTCAGTTAGAAACCGATGAAAAACAGGAGAAAGAAGGGGATGTTTTTGCAGTAAAAGAAGCTTTGGAGATAATAGTCAGATTGTTAAGCCCAATTGCTCCTCATTTTTCAGAAGAGCTATGGCGGGAGATGGGGAATAGCGAAAGCATTTATAAAAAACCTTGGCCAAAATATGATAAAAAGATGCTGGAAGAAGAGGAAAAGTTAATTGTAGTCCAGGTAAATGGAAAGCTAAGAGAGAAATTGACCGTTCCCGCATCCTATGATGACGAGAAAATAAAAGAGGAAGTGCTTTCTTTATCAAAGATACAAGAAAGAATTAAGGGGAAAAAGATTATTAAGATTATTGTTGTTTCTGGGAAACTGGTCAATGTTGTGATAAAATAAAAAAACAGTGTATTGCCTTTAGTGGATCGGATCAATTCAACCTTTTATAAGGCATGCCAAAAATTTAAATTTTAAACTAAAAAGGAGGAAATATTTTTATGGCAACTTTTGGCGATTTAAACAGTTTTATTGCTATTGGCAGACTAACCAGAGACCCGGAATTAAGATATACACCTGGAGGAACAGGAGTATGTAAATTTGGCATTGCTATAAATAGAACTTACAGGAATCAAGAAGGAAACAACGTTGAAGATACTCTCTTTATAAATGTCACTACCTGGGGCAAGCAAGCGGAAAATGTTTCACAGTTTTTAAAAAAAGGTAGAAGAGTAGCTATAAGCGGCGAACTAAGATCTAATAATTGGCAGGATAAAGAGGGAAACAAAAGAACTTCTTTTGAAATTAATGCTAGAACAGTACAGTTCTTAGATTTAGTGAAAGGTCAAGGTGCAGCAGAAGAAGTTTCAGTGGAGGGAGAAGAGCCCTTTCATAATGAAAAAATAGATGAAGATACATCAATATCAGAAGAAGATATTCCATTTTAACATAACGAATATTTGTTAGTGCATAATCTAGTACGAAGAAAAAACTAGAAATTAGAAAACGTAAAATATAATTGAAAGTTGCCCCTGGGTGTATGCTTTAGTTTATTAATGAGTCGATTTAAAGATTTAACATTAAATTAGCAAGCTAAATTGTTCACAAGGCTAGTTTTATTGGTGAATTGGAATATTATTGGAT
>DSEL01000084.1 GCA_011056645.1 Candidatus Atribacteria bacterium | reverse complement strand
CTTTTTTCTCTATAATCATCTCTTTGGTCAATTTCATCATCTTCATAAATGATTATAAATAAAAAAAATATAAGTATTAAAAATATAAAAACAAGGGCTTTTCTCACAAAGTTACACCCTCTTCATTTAATTCTTTAATTTCATCAATTATTTTTATATTATTACCGTTTAACTTCTAAAAAGTACTTCTTCTTTGTTAAAGAGACGAGTAGCCCCGAATAAAGCAATTCCGGCAATAATCATATTCGCACTAAAAGTAGTGATAATATGATTCCAGTAAATCTTGCCCATCAATAGCTCTCTGAAAACAAAACTACTATTTAATACCGGTACTAAAAACATTTTGCCGGTCAGTTCCATTCCCTGACTGATAGAAATTATTCCTAAAAAGATAGTCAGCATATAGATGGGGGTAATGTAACTCGAGGCTTCTCTAATATTGCGGGCGAATAGTCCGATCATTACCAATACTGCGCTGGCCAAACCAACCAAAGGAAATAAAACTAAAAATAGTAAAAAGATAATATTCGTTGATATCCCAAATTGGACTTCCTCAATACCCCCGGTAATAGAAGTACCTGATAAAAAAGCAATAAAAAGACCGAACAACCCCAAAACCATACTGACAAAAGAAATTAGCATCACGGCAAAGCATTTACCCAATACTATCTCTAATCGGCTTATCTGACTGACTAAGAGAGTAGCAATAGTCCCTCTTTCTTTCTCTCCGGCAGTTATATCTATAGCAGTATGCATTGCACCGGTAAAGATAAGGATTATAATTAAATAAGGAAGCAAAACTGCTAAAAATGAACCGGTCATTTTTTCTGCAGTAGCTATATTTTCTTCTTGTAGAATTAACGGAGTAAGAAATTCCTCTTTTAAATTCAGGCTAGCAAGCCTTTGTAAAACTATTTCACCTTTGTATTTTTCAATTATTTGATCAATTCTTTGCTTTGCTATTCTTGATTTAGCCTCTGTAGTATCATATTTTAAAACGAGCTTATTTGGTTCTTCCTTTTCAATTTTATATTCAAAATCGCGAGGAATTACCAAAACTGCCTGAATATCACCGTTTTGCAATTTATGGGGAGAGTCGTCTTCTAGGATAATAATTTCGAACTTTTCATAATCCTGGAGATATTTTACTAATTGAGGAGCAAATTCCGCACCATCTATCATGACCCTTGAAGCAGCTTCTTCAGATTTTACACTTCCTAACCGATTAAAATAACTAATTACTGTAAATAAGAGAGGATAAAAGATTAAAGGAATTAATATCATAGCAATAATGGTTCTTTTATCTCTTATGGTTCCCAGTAATTCCTTAATAAATATAAGCTTGATATTTTTCCTGTTCATTCTCAATTCTCTCCCTGATTTATTAATTCAAAAAATATTTCTTCTAAATCATCAAATGAAGACTTTTCTTTTAATTCAGCTAAGCTTCCCTGAGCGACAAGATTACCTTGATGAATAATCGCAATCCTATCACATAATTTTTCAGCTTCCCGCATAATGTGAGTAGAATAGATTATACATTTTCCTTGATCTCTAAAACTTTTGACATATTCAAGTACTGCTTTAGCCGTAATTATATCTAATCCCACTGTGGGTTCATCTAAAATTAATACAGATGGATTATGAATCATACTTCTGGCAATAGATAGTTTCTGTTTCATTCCGGTAGAAAGTTTATTTACCCTGACATCCTGAAAATCTTCCATTTCCAGATTGTGAAAAATCTCAGCTATTCTTTTTTCGATTAATTTATCTTCCATCCCGTTAATCCGACCAAAAAATAAGATGGTTTCCCTGGGGGTAAAACGGTCATATAATCCTGTTTCGCTGGATAAAAATCCTATCTCTCTCCTTACTTTAGCTGCATCTTTTACCACATCAAGACCATTTATCATTAGTTTCCCTTTGGTTGGAAGTATCATGGTGGCTAAAATACGTAAAGTGGTTGTTTTTCCTGCTCCATTGGGACCCAAAAGTCCGAATACCTGACCTTTTTGGCAATTAAATTGTAAATTATCAACTGCAATGATCTTACCCCTTTTTCTATCGTGGAATATCTTTGTCAATCCCTCTACCTGAATCATTTTTATATTATATCCTTCCTACTAAAATGCAAATCTTGTTAAACTGAAAATTTAAAACAAAAACCGAAAAACTTTAATAGCATATAGTGTGCAACGTAGAGCGTATAGTATTATAATTAAAATTCTTATCTTTAATAATTTACAACTTTATTCCACTTTACCCTTAATCTCTTTTTAAAAGATAAAATATAATAAAAATTCTGTATATGTTTATAGATTTTTTGTAGTGGTCGGATTTATTCGACCCAAGACGGTTTTGATGAATCAAGTCCCTACATTTGCTTATTACTATTAAAACATCTCCAAGGCATTTATAATTTCTTCCCTTACTTCTCTATCTTCCTCATTCTTTAGAACTTTTTCTAAAGCCAGTTTTGCTTTTTCTCCTCCAATTTTTCCCAAAGCCCAAGCGGTATGTCCTCTTAACATTGGGTTATCTTCTTCCCTTAAAACTTTAATCAAGGGAATAACAGCCCGAGGATCACCAATGTTTCCCAAAGCTAAGACAGCATTTCTTTTAATTGCTTCTTTTGGTCTCATAGCAATCTGATTAAAAGAGAAATAGTGCTGAAATTCCTCTTCAGTAAATTGCAATAAGGGTATTAAGGGAATTTTAGAACCGATGTATCCAAATTCCGGTTTATATTTTTTAGGTTTTACTTTACGGTTTTGTGGACAAACTTCCTGGCAAGTTGTACAGCCATACAGTCTATTTCTCCATTTTTCCCGAAAAACCAAGGGCACATTCATTGACCTTTCCGAAATAAACTGAAGGCATTTAGTTCGATCAATTACGTAAGGGAAAATAAGTGCCTTAGTCGGACATTGATCTATACATATCGTACAATTACCACAATCTCGTTGAAGTGAATTATCTATTTCCAATTCTAATTCAGTTATTATTTCTCCCAAAACTACCCACGAACCAAATCTTTCGGTAATAATTATTCCGTTTTTCCCATACCAGCCTAATCCGGCTCTCTGAGCAATCGGTTTTTCTACTAAAGATATATAGCAAGACTTATTTTTTGATTTATATTTAAAGTCAGTCTCTTGGACTATGAGGTCAACTATTTTTTTTAGTCTTAATTTTACATCATAATAAAAATTAGCGATGTCATATTTTGCAATTTCGCCCAAAGGTTGACCTTTATCCTGAATATTTTTTGTCTCCTCTATTAAATAACACTGAGCAACGCTAATTATAGATTTCGCTTTTTTTAGAATACTCTTAGGGTTACATCTTTTGCGAATTTTATTCAGATTTAGTTGATTGTTAATTGAGGAATTATTTTTAGAGGTGTAGAAATCATTTTTAGGAATATAACCTTTTTCTATATTTTCAATAATATGCTTCTCTGCTTCCGGAAAGCTTTCAGTATGAGTAATTCTGATGATATCTATACCAATTTCTTCTCCCAATTCTTTTATTCTTTCATTTAATAACATCACTATTTAATCTTTTTTCTTAAAAGCATGGACCATCATAATTATACCTACGGCAATTAAAATTATCGGCCATAGTTTATTCCAGCCTACCCAGGGGAAAAAACCGTTCAACAAAAAGATTAAACCTATTGTTACGATAATTATGCCTCCTAAAATCCTCCTATTTTTATCTGATCTGTGAGAAGGTTCTTCTGACTCAAAATGTTCTTTAACCTCTTCAATCACATTCTTTGCACCCTTTTTAACTTTTTCTTTAATATTTTCTCTCGCTTCAAAAGTCTCATCAGAAACCTGATCGGGATTCTTGGGAATTATAATCCAGGCAATAATATACGCTACAATACCTCCTCCTCCTATAAGTACAGCTAATACTGCCAATAACCGAACTAAAGTAGAATCGATTTCAAAATACTCAGCAATCCCTCCACATACACCACCAATCATATAATCTTTTCTTGACCTATAAAGTTTTTTGCTCATAGTAAATTCACTCCTTTTATAATATAATTCACCAATTTACCAATTGGCCAATCTCCCAATTAAATTAGTCGTTAGTCGTTAGTATATAGTCATAGCTTCAATTTATCGAAGCGTGGCAACTCATTATTTGGTTGTTCATTAGAGGTTCGATGAATCGAACCCCTACCATCACTCGTCACTTATTAAACATTATCAATCACTCTACTCACCAAAAACTATGCACGATACTATTATCTTCGACTTCCGCCTTTTATTTTTTTCTTCACTCGATACTATATACTATATTTAAAATTTAAAGCTTATATCCAATCATTCTCAGAAATTCTTTTCGCTCCCGAACATCTTTGTCTGTCTCTATATTTTTTGGTGAGTTTCCATCAATAACTCCCAATACCCCTCTACCCAAATCGGTTTGAGCAATAATTATTTCTACCGGGTTAGCAGTAGCACAGAAGATAGAACAGATCTCAGGGCAATTTTTTATGGCATTTAATACATTGATAGGAAAAGCGTCTTTTAAAACAATGACAAAAACATGTCCTGCTCCAATATCATTTACATTTTTTATAGCTAGAGCTTTCAATTGGGAATCATTTCCTTCTGCTCTTACCAGACATGGACCTGAAGCCTCATTAAAAGCCAGACCAAATTTTATATTCGGTACCGAATTAACCATTACTTCATAGAGGTCTTCCGCGGTTTTAATAAAATGAGTTTGGCCAATAATTATATTGGCATCTTCAGGGAATTCCATTCTCACTTTCTTTAATTCCATTTGTATTTCCTCTCTTTTTTTATAGTATTCTCCACCAAGACTTTTTTTCCTGCTATTCTTCTGAAAAATATCAAAATATATTTTCTTTTCATTTATTATCTTATTTTTTATATTATGTGTATTACTTTCAAGTGGTGTTTACACTTTGTGCTCTTCCCTATAGAAATATAATACTATCTATAAGGGTTCGGGTAAAGCATATTTTCGCTTACCATCAAAGAATTTCTGGTAAGGGATTTTACCCTTTAACCTGTAACCCTGATTGGTTCTTTTAAAATTATAATAAGTGATAAACTGATCCAGATCATCCTGTAACTCGGATAAAGAGGAATAGACCTTCTTGATCATGGCTATCTGGTAGAACTCTTCCAGTAGGGTACGATTGAATCTTTCTACCATCCCATTGCTTTGAGGCATCCTCGGTTTAATCCTGGTATGTCTAATGCCATGTATTTCTAAGTATGTCTCGTATTCATGTTTGCCATTTGCCCAATGGGTACTATATTCCTTGCCGTTATCGGTCAAGATTCTATCCAGAGGTATATGAAACTCTCCATATATTGGCAATACTTTTGTTTCCATGAAATCAATCGCACTTATGGCCATCTTATCGGTGTAGACCTTGGCAAAACCAAAGCCCGCATAAGCATCGATGCCAGTCTGCTGATAGATTCTACCTAGACCCTTAATGGTACCGACATAGAAGGTATCCTGACAGAAGAGATAACCGGGATAAAAGGCACTGATATGTACCTTTTGTCTCTTTTCTATCTCTCTTAGATACCTTTCGGTGACCACCGGATTATCTGATTTCTCTTGAGCATAGAAGAGCCGGTCAAGACGACGATTCAGGCTTTTTCTTCTCAAGAACTTATAGACACCGGTATCACTGATGATAATTTCTTGCTGGCTTAGTTCATTGGCAATCCTTCTGGGTCCATGAGTAGGATACGCTATTATATAGTTGAGAATGATCTGTTCTTTATCCGGTTTTATCTGGTTGGGCATCTTGGGTTTGGCTTTCTCCTTATCTTGGAG
>DSEL01000083.1 GCA_011056645.1 Candidatus Atribacteria bacterium | reverse complement strand
CTCTCTTCTAACTTTATAACTCTCTCCATTTCTGTAATCATTTTTTCATCCACATTAAAATTTAAGACTATATAAATTGCCTCTGTAAAATCCTTGATTTCAAAAGCTAATTTTCTTTTGCCCCATTTATTTACCTTGGTTATTTCTCCCTTGGAGTCGATAATAAGCTTTTTTAATTTATCTAATAGGGAGTCTAATTCTTTGTCTTCTAACTGGGGATTTATGGCAAGCATTATTTCATAACTTCTCATCTGTTGACACCTCCTTTCGGTTTAATCAGCCCCTGAATAATTCAGGAACAAGGAAATTGAAAATGTAAAACGATATATATTATATCATAGATTTTTTTGATATCAAGTTTTTTATTTAATATAGTATTGAGTATCAAGTTAAGAAAGAGAAAGAAAAGATAGAAAAATTTTAGGGCATAAAGTCAAAAAAACATCTACTTTTTTCTTAATCCCGAGGGATAATTTCTCTAATCTTCCTTTCTAATTTTACTCGAGGAACCAGGACCTTTCTATTACAGCAAAGACATTTTATGCCAATATCAATGCCAGTCCTGGTAATTTCCCAATGGAAACCACCGCAAGGATGTTTCTTCTTTAACTTAATAATATCTCCCATTCCTAATTTTAAAGGCATTTTACTATATCCTTATGCATCAATTTACCAATTCACCGATTAAATTCGTCGTTAGTCGTTAGTATTAAATTCAAGATACAACATAATATAATCAACTAATTCGCCGATTTACCGATTTGCCAATGCACCGATTAAATTAGTCGATTAGATATTGTTATGGTACAAGTCGTTAATGCTTGATTAGCGTATAGTGTACAGCGTATAGGCGAAAAGCTAAAAACGAAAAACTAATAACTAAAAACAAGCTTTTTATCTTGTTTTTATCTTGTACCTTGCATCTTGTAAATTGCAATCTGTAACCCGAAACTTATTACTTTTCAACTATTACTCATCACTTGTACTATAACAATATCTTATTACTGTATTTTAACTGGCTAACCGGTAATTGGCAAACTGGGGGTTAACTGTGTAATCAAATAAAATCACAATTCTTGTAGGAGAGAATTGTATTCTTCCTTATCCTTTTCTTTGAAGGGACCGACAATAGATAAATTTATTTTATCTTTAATAAAAATATGTTGTGCCATTTTCTGAATATCTGTTACTTTTACTTCTTCAATTTTTTCTTTTATTTCGTCAAACGTCGAAACTCTATCGTGCAAAAGCATCCTGTTCCCCATCCAAAATGCCCGGTTTAAGGGGCTTTCCAAACTTAAGATTAATGCACCTTTATACATTTCTTTTGCTTTTCTCAATTCATCTTCTTTTAAATTATTATCTTTTATCTGGTTAAGCTCCTCTAAAATTGTCTGGATAGTTTCTCTCAGTTTATTTGAATCGATGCCAGCATAAATATTAAAAGCGCCGATATCGTTAAAATACTGAACAAACGAATGGATATCATATGCCAAACTTTTTTTCACTCTTATTTTCTGAAAAAGCCGCGAACTCAATCCCGAACCCAATATTATATCTAACAGATCCAGAGAGTATTTATCGGGATCCAAGCGAGAAATTCCGGGAAAACCAAAAGAAAGATGGGTCTGATTACTCTTTTTAAATTTTATCCCTATTTGAGTATTTTTCTGATGATCCTTCGCAGGTAAATAATTTTTAATTTCACCTTCTCTAATTGTTTTAAAATATTTTTCAGCCTGCAGCACTACTTTTTCTGTCTTAATATTACCAGCCGCACTTATTACCAGATTGTTCGGACGATAAAAAGTATTTATATATGATAAAAGGTCTTCTCTTTGAATATTGACTATGCTCTTTTCTTCTCCGAGAATAGGTTTTCCCAAAGGATGATTTTTCCACATTATCTTATCCAATAAGATTTCCACTAATTCCTCTGGTATATCCTGATATTTTTTAATTTCTTCGACTATTATGTTTTTTTCCACACGAAGGTCTTCTTCTCTTATTAATGAATCTATTATGATATCGGCTAACACCTCAAAAGCAACTTCAAATTGTTCCTTGGGAACTTTGGCATATAGATAAGTTATCTCTTTAGAAGTAGAAGCGTTTATCTCTCCGCCAATACCTTCTATAGCCTGAGATATTTCAAAAGTATCCTTTCTCTTGTTGGTACCTTTAAACAACATATGTTCGATTAAGTGAGAAATTCCTTGATGTTTTTGTTTTTCATACCTTGATCCAGTTCCTATTCCGAAAACAATTGCCGTTGACTCTACATAAGGCATTTCTTCTGCTATGATTCTTAAGTTATTTTCTAATTTTATGGTTTTATAAATGGTACTTTCTCCCTTTAAATTATTTGTTAGTGTAGCTCTTCCTTAAAGTGCTACTCGGATATTTTTACCACAAATACTTCTTCTAGTTTAGTAAAATCTACCTCTGGTCTTACTATTACTTTTTGAAACAGATCATGGCTTTCCTTTTTTATCCCAACTATCTTACCAATAATAATGCCCTTGGGGAAAATGCTTCCTAATCCGGAAGTGATTACTACATCATTTATTTTTATATCGGCATCATTGGATAGATATTCTATATAGCAATAATTGCTTTCACTCCCCTTCACGACCCCTATATCTCTCGATCTCTGGGTCATACCTCCTACAGCACTTCTTTGATCTAAAATTAATAATATTTTTGCTGTTCGGGAATCCGCACTAACCACCCTACCTACCAATCCGCGATGAGTTGCTACCGCCATGTTCTTCTCTACTCCATCGGCTACTCCTTTATCGATAATTATACTATTGAACCAATTCCCCGGTTCTCGGCTGATTACCAAAGAGGGAATCATTTCATAAGAAAAAGCTTCTTTAAGTTCTAGGAGTTTTTTCAATCGATCATAAGCTATTAATTTTTCTTTTAGGATAGCGTTTTCCTGATAGGTAATTTCATATTTTTCTCTTAGTTCTTTATTCTCTTCTTCTACTTTCTTAAAATCAGCTATAGCTTTTACATAGTTTTTTGTATTATCAATAACTAAAGTTATCCCCCGATTAATGGGGGAAAAAAGTTTCAATCCAATGCTCTCTAACCAATTAAGGTAGGTTTTACCATGATAATCGATAGTCATTATAAATATAGTTATAATAATTAGTAAAGTAAAAATTACTAAAGTGTCGTTTTTAGAAAAAAATTTTTTCAAATTTCCCATTCCTCGATTGTTCAATCTACCAATTGGCCAATTAAATTAGCTCACCGGCAATTCAGTTTTTCATTAAATTGTATAATATGTGATAAGTAGCCTGTTTTAAAACTTAAAAACATAAACTCATTACTTGTACTATATTTTTAACGCTCTAGGTTAATTTACACTGTTCTATTTGTTCTAATCAAAACTCCTTGATAAAAATTAAAATTCTCTAAAACCTTTCCTATCCCCTTAATAACACAGTAGACCGGTTTGGGAGATACAAAAACCGGAATACCTATCTCTTCTTGTAAAAGCTCTGGTAAACCTACTAAAAGTGCACCTCCACCAGTCATAATTATACCCTTATCCACAATGTCTGAGATCAATTCAGGAGGTGTTTTTTCCAAGGCTATTCTTACGATATTTGCAATTATTCTTAAGGGCTCAGAAAGAGCCTCCCTGAGCTCATCTTTGGAAATTTTAATTATTTTGGGAAGACCTGCAACTTTGTCTCTACCCCTTATTTCATAATCACCATTTTCTCTATCTTTTGTATTATTAGATAAACCAAGCTTAATTTCTTCAGCCGTTAAATCACCAATATATAGATTATGAG
>DSEL01000082.1 GCA_011056645.1 Candidatus Atribacteria bacterium | reverse complement strand
ATAAAAATTACAAATAATACAAAAATATCATTCAAATAAAACTAAAAAGTTAAAAAGAAAAACTAAAAATCTAAAACCATTATTTAAAATTCAAAAAACCTTTATATAAAATATTGTTTTTAATATAGGGATCGGATTCATCCGACCCGAAGATAGACGGGTTCGATAAATCGAATCCCTACACTTGAACCCTAATTTTCTTCTCACAATACTAACGACTATTCACTATTCACTAACGACTAATTTATTTAATCAACAAATTCCCTAAAAACAACATTGGCCAGAAAAATACCCTTCTTGGTCAATTTTATCTGACAATCATCTTTTAGTAATAGTCTTAAATTAACTAATTTATTAATTTGTTTGTGAAAGATACTATTCATATCAACTTTAAATCTTTTTAAAAATTCTTTAAAACTTACCCCATCTTTAGTCCTTAAGCCTAAAATTAAGGTTTCTATCATTCTTTTTCTTAAGGATAATTTTTCTCCATGGTCGACAGGTAATTTATCATTGCTTATTTCTTTGATATATTTTACCGGATCTTTAAAATTTGAATAACGATACCCTCTTATAAAAGAATAGGCTCCCGCCCCTATCCCTAAATAGGGTTGATTTTGCCAATAAATAAGATTATGAAGCGATCTCTTATGAGGTTGGGCAAAATTCGCAATTTCATAATGCTCAAAATGATTCTTTTTTAAAAAACTAATTGCCCAATGGTACATAACAAATTCATCATCTTCCGTGGGAAGCTTCAAGTTATTTCTTTGGTGTTCTTCATAATATTCTGTTCCCTCGTTTATGGTAAGATTATATAAGGATAAGTGATCTGGATACAAGGAAACAGCTTTTTTCAAAGTAGCTTTAAAATCTTCGGTAGTTTGGCCCGGTAGAGCAAACATGATGTCTAAATTGATATTGTTAAAGCCTGCTTCGCGAGCTAAATGAAAAGTATCGATAATATCCTGGGTATTATGTATTCTACCTAATTTCTTTAACAATCTATCACTAAAACTCTGTGCTCCTAAACTTAATCTATTTATTCCCGATCCAATGAGGAATTTTATTTTTTCACCATCTAACGTCCCAGGATTTGCTTCAATAGTTATCTCTGCATTTTGTTCAATATTAAATTTGTCTTTACAAAAATCTAATATATTGCCAATCTGTACTCCGGGTAAAATGGTGGGAGTCCCTCCCCCTAAATAAATAGTTTTTATGCGGCTCTTTTTATATTTTTGGGAATAGATCGATATCTCCTTAAATAACGCGGAAATGTATGAGGAAATTTGATTATCTTCCTTCAAGGGGTAAGAATTGAAATCGCAATAAGGGCATTTTGCTTTGCAAAAGGGAAAATGTAGATATAATCCTAATTTCATTATTTATCACCTGACTAAATTTTTAATATCCCTAAAAAAGCTTCTTGAGGTATTTCTACCTTCCCAATTTTCTTCATTCTTTTTTTACCAGCTTTTTGTTTTTCCAATAGTTTTCTTTTCCGGGTAATATCTCCTCCGTAGCATTTTGCCAGGACATCCTTTTTTAAGGCTTTTATGGTTTCTCGAGCAATAATTTTCCCTTCAATAGTCGCTTGCAAGGGAACTTCATACATTTGCCGGGGAATAATTTCTTTCAATTTTTCTACTATCTTTCTTGCCCGTGTATAAGCCTTATCTTTATGTATGATAAAAGATAGAGCATCTACTAATTGATGATTAACTAATATATCGACTTTTACTAATTCGGAGGATTGATATCCTATTATTTCGTAATCAAGCGAAGCATAACCGCTGCTTATAGATTTTAATTTATCATAGAAATCTAAAATAATTTCGTTTAAAGGCAGATGATAATCCAATCTTATAATGTTTTCGTCTATATATTCCATGTTTTTGAAGGTTCCTCTTCTCTCTTGAACTAAATCCATAATCCCCCCAATGCATTTACTGGGAGTGATAATGTTCACTTTTACATAAGGTTCTTCAATTTTATCAATATCATTTCTGGAAGGGAAAGATGAAGGATTACTTATTTTTAATATTTCTTTATTTTTTTTAATTACTTGATACATTACACTAGGAGTAGTAGCGATTAGACTAATGTTATATTCCCGTTCTAATCTTTCCTGAATAATTTCCATATGCAGCAATCCTAAAAATCCACATCTAAAGCCAAAACCTAAAGCTTCCGATGTTTCGTCTTCACTAAAAAGAGAGGAATCGTTCAATTTAAGCTTTTCCAAAGCAATCTTTAAGTTTTCGTATTCCTTATTATCAATAGGATAGAGGCTGCAAAAAACCAAAGGTGTAACTTTTTTATACCCGGGCAGCCTCTCTCGGGATGGATTAGTGGCATCGATAATAGTATCCCCTACATGAGTATCTTTAATATTTTTAAATCCGGCAATAATATATCCTACTTCTCCGGCAGTAAGTTTATTTATGGATTGCATTTTAGGCCGGAAAATCCCTATTTCTGCTACTTCATATTTTAGGTTATTTGACATGGTTTGAATCATCATACCCGGTTTAATGACGCCGTCAACTAACTTAACATAAACAATGGTTCCTTTGTAGGGATTGTAGACCGAATCAAATATAAGTGCCCTTAAGGGTAAACTTGAACTTCCTGGGGGTGGGGGAATTTTATTAACTATGGCTTCTAAAATATCAGAAGTACCGATCCCCTCTTTGGCACTGGCTAAAATTACTTCCTCTTCTTTTAGCACTGAAATATTTTCTAATTCTTTAATAGCTCTATCTGTATTGGCTGTAGCCAGATCAATTTTATTAATAATCGGAATAATTTTTAAATTATTTTTTAGAGCTAAATTGATATTTGCTATAGTTTGAGCTTGTACCCCTTGAGAAGCATCAACTACCAATAAAGCACCTTCACAGGCAGCGAGACTACGAGATACTTCATATGAAAAATCGACATGTCCTGGGGTATCAATCAAATTGAAAATATATTTTCTGCCATCTTTAGCTTGGTAATATAATCTTACTGCCTTTGATTTAATAGTTATTCCCTTTTCTCTCTCTAAATCCATATCATCCAATATCTGCTCTCTTTTTTCTCTTTCCGAAATTGTTCCGGTAAATTCCAGCAGCCGATCAGCTATAGTGGATTTTCCATGATCAATATGGGCAATGATAGAAAAATTTCTAATATTTTCAATATTACAATGATAATCATCCAACATTATTTACTCTTTACTCCTTAAGATTGTTTTTAAGCTTTGTTTCAAATATCTAATTTCCTTTACTCTTAGTATATAACTAATCATAAAATATACCAAACTACCGCTAATAATAGAAGCGGTTACTTGAATAATCTGGTTATATTTACTATTTAAATCTAATATCTTACCAAAATAATTTTCCACTAAAATACAGGCTATTCCTAAACCTATTGAAGATATAACAATTTTTGTCAAAAATGATGTTTGGGATCTTAATCCGAGATTGCCTATTTTATTCTGCAAAAATTTTAATAATATAATTAGATTCATTATGGCTGCTATTGAGGTAGCCAAAGCTAAACCGGAATGAGCCAAATATCTAATTAAAATTAAATCCAATCCAATATTTACCAATACGATATAGATGCCGATCTTTACCGGGGTTTTAGCATCTTTCAAAGCGTAGAAACACATGGTAATTAATCTTACGCAGGCATAGGCGAATAAGCCAATAGAATAATAAAATAAGGCACTGGCGGTCATCTGGGTGGAACTGCTACTAAATATACCATGTTCGTATACTAAGCGAATTAATGCATCTTTTAATACCATTAATCCCATAGCTGACGGAAGAGTGAAAAATAATAAGATTCTTAGACCAAATAGCAATGATTTTTTAAGTTCAGCAATATCATTTTCTACGGTTTGTTTGGCCAATGTTGGAAAGATAGCAATAGAAATAGCAATTCCAAATGCGCCCAGTGGAAATTGTACCAATCGATTGGAATAATATAAAGCTGAAATACTACCGTCAATCAAAGTAGAAGCCAGCGTCTTATCCACTACGACATTAATCTGGGTAACCGCTAAACCTATTATTGCCGGAATTAATAATTTTAATAATTTTTTGGTACCCGGATCTTTAAGATCCACTACAAAACTATATTTTATCTTCTTTTTTATTAATTCCGGAGTTTGTATCAATGCCTGGCCTATTCCCCCTAATAGTACTCCCCAGGCAATGCTAAATATCCCATACTTTACACTAAAAATAAAAGCAAAAGCAATAATCGAAATATTGAGCATAGCCGGTGATAAAGCAGGTATTAAAAAATGGTCATAGGAATTCAATATACTCATAAAAAAAGCGGCAACTGCTACAAAGCCTATATAAGGGAACATAACTCTAGTAAGTTTGATAGCCAATTGATATTTATCTATATTGCTTTTAAAACCGATAGCAATTATATTTATCAACCAGGGGGCTGCCCAAATACCTAAACCTACCATAATGATTAAGATTATAATTAAAATATTTAATACATTGCTAGCAAAATATTCAGCTTTTTTCCTATCGTGATTGCTTAAATAGTCCGCAAAGGTAGGGATAAATGCTGAATTTAAAGCACCTTCTCCCAAAAAACTCCTGAGTAGATTAGGAATCATAAAGGCGATAAAAAAAGCATCGGTTTCCCAACCTGCACCGAATCTATTGGATATTACTATTTCTCTGGCTAATCCCAATACCCTGCAAAATAGGGTGGCTATGATTACTGTTCCTGCGTATTTAACGATTTTATGTTTTGATTCCATTAATCTCCCTTTTTCTATATCGAGTTCCAGTAAATACATTATATTTTTAGCAAATAACATATGCATTCTATTCGATATTATAGTGTACAAATAACATTTATATCAAATAAAAACTATTTCAAATAAAGTGTTTCTTCCGACGTAGGGGTCGGATTCATCCGACCCCTAAAAGACGGGTTTGATAAATCGAACCCCTACACTTTAATCCTAATTTTCTTCACTGGATACTGGATATTCGATACTTGCT
>DSEL01000081.1 GCA_011056645.1 Candidatus Atribacteria bacterium | reverse complement strand
GATATAACCCTAGTTTTTCACTAATTTCGGTCATATGCATAGAGGAACTATGTTGAAGTAAAAGATCAAGAAGAGAGAAGGTTTTATCTAAAACTTTTATGGGGTAATTAGGGTTTATTTTTTTCATCTCGTTTCCCTTTGATAATTTCTATAATATAGAAATTATTTCTATATTATAGTTTTATTATATAAAAGGTGTCCTATTTTGTCAAGTTTTTGCAAAATACTTTTTTGTGTTTAATTGTCATGGGGCATAAAGTAAATAAATAATTATACCTTAATGATATCTATTTACAAATAAGGGATCTCTATTTTAAAAACCTATTCCGTATTATCTATTACCCATTACGCATTATCCAATTCCTAATTCCCTCTAAAATACTTCTGCTCTTATGGTATTAAAAGAACTTTTCCACATCTTCCTAATTCTACAAGATCAAAAGCCTTTTCCCATACTTCTAAAGGAAATTTATGGGTGACTACAAAACCTGGATCTATTTTTTTATTTTCAAGAAGAGCAATAGCCTTTACCCAAGCACTATGTGAAGAGCTAAGATTAAAGTATAAATCTAATACTTTAAACATGGCTTTTTCCCATGGAAAACTTACAGGCTCTTTTCCAGGTAAACCAACTGCAATGATTCGTCCTCTTTTTCTTACTACATCAGGGAGTTGAGATATAGCTTTGGGGGACCCAGAAGCTTCTATAACCACATCTACGAGTTTCTTATTTGTTAATTCTTCTAACTTTTCTATTAAGTTTTCATGACTGACATTTACTATGGTGTCCACTGGAATTTTTTTAGCAAGTTCAAATCTATATTCCTTATCTTGATCTGTCCCTACTAGAATCACATATGATGCACCAGAAAGGTAAGAGATTTTAGCAGCTAAAAGACCGATAGGCCCTGCGCCAAAAATTACTACTTTATCTCCAGCTTCGATGTTTCCTCTTTCTACCACTTCATGGAGAATGATAGTTAAAGGTTCTATTACTGCAGCAGATTTAAAACTTATACAATCGGGAATCTCATGAAGAAGATGAGTAGGCATTTTTATATATTCTGCAAAGGCACCATCTATGCCCCATCCAGGGGAACGTTTATTAGAACAAATCTGGCTATAACCAGCTTTGCATAGATCGCAAACTCCACAGGCTTTAGAATGGGGTTCAACAACCACCCTATCGCCAACTTTCCATTCTTTTACATTTTTACCTATTTCTACTATCTCTCCTGAAAACTCATGTCCTAAAATTACAGGGGGATAGTAAGGAAAAGCATCATGTCTTATATAAATATCAGTTCCACATATCCCTCCTGCTTTAACTTTTATCAATACTTCTCCCTCTCTTGGCTCAGGAATAGGAACTTCTCTTAACTTAATTAATCCTATACCTTTCTCTGTTTTTACCACAGCTTTCATTTTGTTCATTGTTCTCACCCCATTTTTACTATAACAAATTTAGGTTTTCTCTTCTTTGAAGATAAAAATAATGCTTTAAAATAACTTCACACCTTAACCTTCTCAATGTCAAGGATAATTTTCCTTTCTAAAATCCCCAATACCCATTTTCTTACACATACGAACGATGGTTGTCTCAATAACCTCCATTCTTTTCGTAAGTTCTGTTATTGGAAGATGAAACACCTCTTATTGATGGGGTAATATATAAGTGGTTACCTTTTCCTTGGATTCCCTTAAAGAAACTTTCTTTTCGCTTATTTCCTCTAAAACTTCAGATTGTCCATATACTTTCTCTCTTTGCTCTTTATAAATTAAGTATTTCTCCTGTCTTTGAAGACTCTGAAATTTTCTCTAACACTTTTACAAGAGGGAGTATTTCTTCTCCTGAAGCCAAAGGAACTCTTCTTAATTTTATTGCCTCTACAAATTCCTTTAACTGAAGAGAATAATTTGTTGGAATTTGAACTCCTTCTAATAAAGTTTCTTCATTTAGCATTAATTTGTATCCAAAGGTGAAAGACTCTTTTAGTTGATATTCGATAAGGCGGAAACTCCCTTTCTCCCCTACAATAATATATTCATGCAATGGAGGTTTAGTGTTTAGAGAAAGATGAATAGATGTAGTAATATCCCCAGGAAATTCTAGAAAAATGTCTGCTTCATCTTTCATAGTAAATCCCTTGTTATTTCTGGTAAAAGTATTACCGAAAATCCTTATAGGGGTTTTATTAAGAATCCATAAAGCAAAGTCTATAGAATGACTTGCTTGAAGATAAGTTATAAGATCTCCTGTTTCTTCTTGAGATTTCCACCATTCTGTAGGTGGTTCAGGAAAATATACCAAGAAATTAATTAATATACGAATTATGGGGCCTATTTCGTTTATTTTTTCTCTTAATATTTGTATAGCATCACAAAATCTTCTGCTATGCCCTATCATTAGGAAAACATCGTTGTCTTTTGCTATTGTTACCATTTTTTTAGCTTCTTTATATTTCAATGCCATAGGTTTCTCTAATAAAATATGCTTTTTTGCTTTTGCAGAAGCTATAGCAGCTTCATAATGAAGATTATGAGGGAGGGCAATGATTACTGCATCTACTTTTGGATTCGCCAAAAGTTTCCTATAATCATCCACGCAAAAATTAACTCCAATTTTAGAACCAACGTCTTTAGCTTTTTCTATATATTTATCAGAAAGAGCTACAATTTCTACAACATTTTTTAAATAATTTGCAGCTTCTATGTGAGCTTGTGATATTCTTCCGCAACCGATAATTCCTATTCTCAGTTTTATCATTCTATAAAACCTCCTCTAAATATAATTTATCTACTCAGAAGATTTGGCAAGAAGAGCACCAATCCAGGTAAATAGGTTACAAGAAGTACTATAACTACAGTAGCAATAATAAAAGGTATGAGAGCTTTTGAAATTCTTTCTAAAGATATTTTTGCAAGAGAAGCAGCAACAAAGGCACATATTCCTAAAGGAGGAGTGATAAGTCCCACAGAAAGATTAACCGCCATAATGATCCCAAAATGTACCGGATCCACGCCAATCTTTGTAATTATTGGAAGAAGCATGGGAAGAGTAAGAATGACTGCTGCTAGAGTTTCCATAAAAGTTCCCAAAAATATGAGAAAAAAGTTTATTAAAAGAAGAAGAACATATTTATTATTAGTTATATAGAACATGAATTGCCCAATTTTTTCTGGAATTGCTTCTCTTGCAAGGATCCATCCAAAAAGAGCGGCACAGCCGATAATCATCAAAATACTCCCCGATGTTATTCCTGACTCTAAAAGAATTTTTGGAAGGGCATTTAATTTTAATTCTCTTGTAACAAAAAATCCCAAAATTAAGGCATAGAAAACTGAGAATGCCGCGGCTTCGGTAGGGGTAAACGCTCCACTCAAGATTCCACCAATAATTATAAAAGGCATAAGAAGAGATAATATTCCTTCTATGTATTCCCTCAAATTTTTTGGTAATCCCAATGAAGATTTACGAAGTTTATATTTTTTTATATAATAATAAGCTACAGTCATTATGGAAATCCCAAGCAGTATTCCAGGAATAAACCCTCCCAAAAAAAGCCTGGCGATAGATGCATTAGCCATAGAGCCATAAATTACCATAACCACACTGGGAGGAATAATAGGTCCTATGATTCCACTGGCAGCGCAGACAGCTGCTGAATATTCTTTTTTATACCCTTCTCTTTCCATAGCAGGAATCATTATAGAACCAATAGCAGAAGTATCCGCTGAACCTACTCCGGTAATCCCTGCAAATAACATACTACTTATTACTACTATATAAGTCAATCCTCCTCTAATATTTCCAATAACTAAGGAGGATAATTTTACAAGCCTTGGGGTAATTCCTGCCTCATTCATAATTCTCCCTGCCAAAATAAACAAGGGAACTGCGACAATAAGAAAAGAGTCTAATCCTACATAAATACGTTGAGGAATTAGAACTAAAGGTAGATCTATCTTTATAAGATAAAACAGACTGGTTAAGCCTAAAACAAAGGCTATAGGAACTCCAATAGATAAAAGAGCTAAAAAAACTAAGGCTACCATATAAGTTAAGCCTCCTTAATTTTCTTTTCGGATATTAAAATAAAAACTTTCGTCAAGGCAAAAAATGCAAAAATATAAAATCCGATTTGAAGAATTCTGTAGATGCTATCCATGGGAATTGCTAAAGCAGGCGTAACATTGACAGTAATTTTCGCTTGATGTATTAATTCCTCACTTTTATATCCTGCAATAATAAAGAATATAAAAATTAAAATGTTTACCAGAATATCAAGGATTTTCACTACTCTTTTAGACGTTAAATTAAGGAAAAACTCTACTTTCGTGAACTCATTATTTACGAGAGCTAAACCTCCTCCAAATATTGCAAGATAGATAAAAGCCAATTGAGCGATTTCCATAGACCAAAATAATGGCTGTTTTAGAATATATCTAAAAAATATCTGAAAATTTATTATAATAACTATAATTGCAAAAAAAAGAATGACAAAATAATTTATAGTTTTCTGGAGAAATTTATATAATCTAATGAGGAAAGAAAATAACATCTCTATATCCTTGATTTTTTTAATAAAAAGTACCCAGGTAAGTTTAAACTCACCTGGGTATTAGAAATTATTCTAGAGCTTGAATATCTTTTACAATTTGTGTCCACTCTTCTGGTGAATTCGCAAAAAATTCATCATACACCGGTTTACTTGCTTCTATAAAGGTTGTTAAATCTTCAGGATAAGATATTACAGTTCCTTTTTCTTCCATAAATTTTAATGCTTCTCTATCCTGTTTTAAGCCCTCATCATTCATGGATTTAATCCAAGCCTTTACTCCATCTGAAACCAATTTCTGTTGACTTTCATCTAATTTATCCCATGTTTTAAGACTCATAAGAAATATTCCACCATTGCTTAGCACAGGTAGATAACTTACATATTTTTGTACTTCATAAAAAAGCATTGCTGCTAAAGTAGCTGGTCCGTTTTCATTTCCATCTACCACTCCAGTTTGAAGAGCAGTATATAATTCTCCAAACGCTAGGGGAACAGGAGTAGCTCCAAGAGCTTTATAGGCTGACATATGCATTGGAACCTGCATAGTACGAACTCTTAACCCTTTAAAATCCTCAAGCTTTTCAATAGGGTGAATATCATTCATGGGTACCCTAAACATGGGACCAGCAATGGCAAGAATCTTTAAACCAACTTTTTCACCTTGCTCTTGGGCTTTGGCCAAAAGAGCTTTCCCAGGCGAACTATCCATAACCTTTATGAAATGATCTGGTCCTTTAAATAGGAAGGGAAGATTAAGGATATCTAAAATAGGAACAAAAGTTGCAGTAACACCAATGGAACTTCCCTGGAAGTCTACAGTTCCCAATTGTAAACCTTCAGTAATGTCTTTTTCTCCACCTAATTGGCCAAGCGGATAAATTTTTACTGTTAAATTTCCTTTAGATTCTCCATTTAAAAATTTAGCAAATGCTTCGCCCGCCAAGTGATAAGGATAAGTAATAGCATTTGCATGACCATATTTTAATTCTGTAACAGAAACAGCAAAAGCACTTGTTGTAACTAATGTCAACACAATAAACACAAATAGTATCTTTCTTAACATTTTAATTAACCCTCCTTCAAATTATGATTAAAATATCTCTAAAAGCTTCCCTCTTCCTTCAACCAAAAGTTTTTTCTATTTTCCACCTCCTCTCTTTTGTAATGTCCCATTATATCCCAACTGTTTGGATATTTTTGCACTTGTTTCGATAAGAGCTTCTTTTAGGTTATTTTGTGCCTTTTTATCTACCCTAAAAATAGGGCTTGAAATACTAATGGCGGCTATAACT
>DSEL01000080.1 GCA_011056645.1 Candidatus Atribacteria bacterium | reverse complement strand
GTATATATTTTTGATTCTATAAAATTATTCATCATTTTTCAGTCTATCTTTTTATGCTTTATTCTTCTTTATTTATTTTTCCTAAAACTCCGTTAACAAAACTAAAAGAACTTTTGGTTCCATATTTTTTAGCTAATTCCACTGCTTCGTTGATAGAGACACTTTTAGGTATATTTTTTAGGAATAATATTTCATAAATTGCTATCCGAAGAATGCTTCTATCAATGTTGGTAATTCTTTCCAAAGACCAATTGTTAGTAGAAAGGTTAATGACCTTATCTATCTCAATTAGATTACTTAACACTCCTTTTACCAAGATAAAAGAAAATTCTTTAACTTCATCTAAAAGTTCATCATTTTCAAAAGTATATTTCAGCGCTTCTTCCATATTAGTGTTAACTAAATCAATTTGAAACAAGGCTTTTAAGGCCATTTCTCGGGATAATCTTCGTCCTCCCATTAGTCCTCCTGTTAATACAGATTACCTTCATATAATATAGCGTTTGAGTTAAAATCAAATACAGTATTAGAAAACTTCAACGAATAGATTGGAAGCAACCAAATTTTTCTTGCTTTGGGTCTTCTTGGGAAACTGGATTCCTTGAATATGTATATCTATTTTATTAATTTTAATTCCTAATTTTTTCAATAAATTATCTTTCACTCTATTTTGAATATCCCAGGCTATATCGGGCATCCTTACTCCGTATTTGATAATAATATATAAATTTATCAAAGGTTTATTCTCTTTTATCTCTACTTTTATGGTACGGACCGCTTTTTCTATTTTGTTTTCGATAATATCTCCCTTTAACATGTCAGTTATTTCCTTTATGATTGACTTTCTGCTGCTAACTACCCCTTTAACATCAGCCAAATTTAAACTAACCATAATCTCAATGGTTTCTTTGGTAATATTTATTTCACCTAAATCGGTTTTAATAGTCTGCATTGATTGTCGCTCCTCGCACCCGTATCTTTAGTATCTCGTATCTAACATCTCGTTAGAGAAATATATTTTAGACATTCAAATTATTAATATCCCTATTATTTGTTTGTTTGCGAGATATTAATTTACTCTCTTTCTATATATCTCTTATCTCTGGTATCTATTTTAATAATATCGCCTTCTTTGATAAACAAAGGGACTTGAATGATAGCCCCGGTCTCCAAAGTTGCTGGTTTTAGCGCACCGGATACCGTATTTCCCTTTACTCCTGGCATGGTACTAATAATTTTTAAGTTCATAAAATTAGGTAATTCAGCACCAATTAGCTCACCCTTACAGAATATTACATCCACATCATTACCTTCTTTTAAAAAATCAGTTATTTCGCTTATCTGTTCTTTGGATAAAGAAATTTGCTCGTAATTTTCTTTATTCATGAAACAATAATTACTACCGTCATTGTATAGATACTGCATAGTTTTTCTATCTATGATAGCCTGCTCCATCTTTTCTCCTGCTCTAAATGTTTTATCGGTGATAAGTCCGGTTTTCACATTTTTAAGCTTAGTTCTTACAAAAGCTCCCCCCTTGCCAGGTTTAACATGTTGAAATTCAACAATGCTATAAATATCCTCATTTATTTCGATAGTCAATCCTCTTTTAAAATCGCTGGTAGAAATCAAGATAAAACCTCCCTCTTTTAAGCAAATCTTTTACAAAAACTTTCTACTTCTTTTTTTACTTCATCTTTTATTTCCTGATTATCCGTATCATTCAACACTCTATTGATCAATCCGGCTATTATTTCCATCTCTTCTTCTTTCATTCCCCGGATAGTTACTGCTGGAGTTCCGATCCTTATGCCACTGGTGATCATGGGTTTTTGCGGGTCAAAAGGCACCGCATTTTTGTTTACGGTGATCCCGGCATCCTCGAGGGCTTTCTCCGCTTGCTTTCCTGTAAGCCCTTTATTTCTTAAATCTACTAACATCAAGTGATTATCAGTGCCACCGGATACTAAATTATAACCTAACTCCATCAATTTACTTGCCAGAGCCCGGGCATTTAAGATGATCTGCTTCTGATAATCAAAAAATTCGCTGGTCATTGCCTCTTTAAAACAGACTGCCTTGGCTGCTATAACGTGCATTAAGGGACCGCCCTGAATCCCCGGGAATATGGTTTTGTCAATAGCTCGAGCATGTTCTTCTGTACACAATATTAAACCGCCTCTGGGCCCTCTTAAAGTTTTATGAGTGGTAGTGGTTACAAAGTGACAATAGGGTACTGCACTTTGATGTAAACCGGCTACGACTAATCCAGCAATATGGGCAATATCGGCCATTAAATAAGCTCCTACTTCATCAGCAATAGATCTGAAAGTAGAGAAATCTATCTCACGTGGATAGGCACTCGCTCCGGCTATGATCAATTTTGGTCTATTTTTTATAGCCAAATCTCTTAAATTACCATAATCTATTCGTTCAGTATCTTTATCTACTCCATAAGGTATAATATTAAAGAATCTTCCGGAAAAGTTTACCGGGCTTCCATGAGTAAGATGGCCACCGTGAGAAAGATTCATGGCTAAAATGGTATCGCCCACCTCTAATACACTGAAATAAACTGCCATATTTGCCTGTGAACCGGAATGAGGCTGAACATTGGCATGTTCTGCCTTAAATATCTTTTTAGCCCTTTCAATCGCCATATTTTCTACAATATCAATGTATTTACATCCACCATAGTATTCTTGCCCGGATAACCTTCTGCATATTTATTGGTCAAAACTGAACCTTGGGCTTCTAATACCGCCGAAGAAACGAAATTTTCCGAGGCTATTAATTCTATGGTATTTTTTTGCCTATTTTCCTCATTCTTAATGGCATCAAATATCTCCGGATCTATTTTTTTTAGATCGTCCATATATTTCCTCCAAATTAATTATTATTGTAGGGGTCGGATTTATCCGACCCGTCCTAATATTGTTTACAGGTTTAATAGTTTTGGAAACCAGGTTAGTATTTCATAACTTTCATCAGTTATCAGCACAGAATCTTCAATCCTAACCCC
>DSEL01000079.1 GCA_011056645.1 Candidatus Atribacteria bacterium | reverse complement strand
TCGTAAAGGTCTAGCCATAATAAAATATTAGCATTTAGATAGAGTTATGTCAAATGTTGAGACCTGACCCCTTTCTTTTCATTATAAATCAAAATTTAACCTGTAAGGGACGAAATTTTTTACTCTCTTTATTCTTTATTTTAAAAGACATTTTGCATGCTGAGAACCAACAACACCTCCTACTCCTACAAATTTTTCAGTAATTTTACTTAGCTTTTCTTCCAAACCTGACATAATTTCATCTTTTTTTTTAGAATACATTAGAATACAATAGATCAGAAAGTTCGAATGCCTCTTTTAATTTATTTTCCTCGTCGTTCACTTCTTAATGCACCCAAGTTCAAATAGTTCTATTATTAACATTCTATTAATAGTTTAAAAATCCTTCTTTTTTAAATAAAAAGCTCTTCAGCAAAGGCTGAAGGACTGTAATATTATTTGGTTCCTCAACTTGTACCATAGATAGAACTTTTATTTCTCATTATTACTTTAATTTTTTACTCCATAACTTCTGGTTTCCATTCCACTATTGGTTTCATCGCATTCCACCTAGCTTCGCCTGTTAATTCTGGTTTCCAATTCGAATCAACCATTATTTCTAAAGCCCCCTTTAGGCAAATCATTACCCACATTTTGGGATAAGCGGGTGAAAGTAATTTTAGAAATTTATATTTGTAATGTTTAGTTGTCCAAATAATTATTACTTCCTCATTATCAGATATGCCTCGTTCCCTGAAAGCGGTCCAAAGATGAGTAAAATCCATTTTATGCGTAACATAACCTTTTATCGTGTTTGGCATCTTTTTGCATTCCAAAGTAATTAAGGCATATGGATCAGTTAAATTAGGGGCAATAACTTTGCCATTTTTAACCGAAGCCAATGGTGTAAAATCAATCACCCTACAAGGTTCACCGTCAATTACGCTCCACTCGCTATCTTTTCTCATAATATTATTTTCCTCCTACAAATGTGTCAGGGGACGGTTCTTTGTCATATTTCAAGAATATATATTTACCTTATTTAATCGCCACCAGCGATTAAAAGAGTTAGCTTTTTCAATTTTTCTACACCTTAATATTAATACGACAAAAGATATAAAAAATCCTTCTTTTTTATAAAAAATACTTCAGGGTGAAAAATTTAAGAAAGGATTGATGGGAAGAAAAAATATTTAAAACCCCACAGATTATTCGATGGTTACGCTGAAGAATGAGTATCAGGGGGGGAAGACCTGCATGGGAAAATTCTCGGTCTACCTTATGATTAGTTTATCTTCTAAAGTTACTAATTCATAAGTTTTACTATGCCAATTTGATACTATCTCATAAGTTATAAAATGAACTCGATTACGCAAAACCAAAAAAGCATTATATGATAGTTTTGCATTAAATTGATTTTCATACAACTCATTAGCTACGATATAAAATTTTGAATAAAAATCTTGTAACTCCACAAATTTTAAGAGTGAATGCACCATATCTGTTGTATGTTCAATTTCAAAAAATGAATCTGGCATTTTTCTTTCATTAAACCATACTACATCTATTCTCTTCGCTTTTTCTACAAGATGTTTGTAGGTAAAATTATAAAAATCTTTTATAGTAGAAATATCTTGAAGGGTTTTTCCTAAATATTTTTTTTGTTTGTCCTGCGGAGGTAATGAAGTTTGAAATTTTTTTAAATTACCTATTTCTAATAGTAATCCTTGATAATAAGAATGATTAAATTCTAATTTTTTTGATTCTGAGACTTCATTAGTTGGTAAAATCTCAATAGGTAATTTATCTCTAAATTCTTTCAATGCCCAGAGACCAGGTCTAATCTTAAAGAAAAATCTATTATCCTGAACAATACGCCGAATGCTTGCAAAAGGTGTTTTAGTTTTCCATTCAATACCAAGGACCTTTAATGCTTCTTGATATAATTCTCCAAGAGTAGCATAGCCACCTTTTTCTTCCATTACTTTTATTACTGCTTCGTATTGTTTCATCTGTATTCACTCAAATGAAAATGTTTAGCATTATGATAATAATCCTCATGTTTAAGTTCGATACAAATTATTTCATCAAAATTTGTATCGAATAAATAATCATTCTCTTTTTTTAAGTTTATAAATGCCTCATTTTCATCTTTTCCTTTAGCAAAAGCAATAACTTGACAATTATCTATGTCTGGTTCAGATGAGATACTATTTGGCTGATACGAAGTACCTTCTTCGGTGATAAAAATATAGCTTTTCATTTATCAATCTCCTCCAAATATTGTGTACCAAGGGGATGGTTCTTTCTCACACTCCAAAAATATATATTTATCTTATTGAATCACCGCCAGTGGTTAAAAGAATTAGTCTTTTTCGATTTTTCTACACCTTAATACTAATACGACAAAGATTTTAAAAAATCCTTCTTTTTTTAAAAAATAGATAGGAGATGAGATTGCCGCGCTTTCTTCGAAAGCAATATTGTCAAGGGTGTCAAGGGGATGGTTCTCCTGACACTTTTAAAAAACTAAAGAGGTGTTAAGAGTGAATTTCATTTTTCAAAGCACCTAGTAGTATTTTTCTATGCCTCCAAACCCGATCTGTTTGTTTTGTTTTGTTTTCACAATAAAGTTCTTAAGTCGCTTTTTAAATTCGTCAGGACGTTTTCTGGCTGCTTCAATATATGCAATACGGATTCTTTTATATGTATCAGAAAAATTGTTATAATTTTTCCATGTGATTTTATCATTTTTTACGGCTTTTATAATATCCGGTTGAAATACAAACTTCTCTTCGAGAATTCTTTTAGCTGTGTCCAACATTGAAGGATGTATTATATTTTCTTGCAGGAGCCATTTTATCCTTTCTTTGTTAGCTTGAGAATAACTGCTTTTAGGATTTCTGCGAGAAAAACGTTGAATGCTACTATTTTTATCAAGAGTTTTAACAATGCTGTCAATCCAACCAAAGCATAATGCTTCTTCCACTGCATCGTTGTATACAATTCTCGGTCTTCCCGAAGATTTGCTTGGATACACCAACCAGATTTCTTTTTCTTTATCGAAATTATTTTCAAGCCATGCACGCCAATCTTTTCTGTTATCCAGGTATAGTGTTTTAAGTTTACTCATAGTTATTTTACTTCTTGGCTAAATTTTCTTTTACGCTGTACTTTACAATTTTTTTTACTATATCAAAAGGAATCGGATTATCAATCGAAAATTGAAAAATGTCAAAGGAGACAACGGCTCTTTGCCACACTTCAAAAATATACATTTACCTTATTGAATCGCCACCAGCGATCTAAAGGAATTATTGTTTTCCAATTTTTATACACCCTAATATTAATACAACAAAAGATTTAAAATATCCTTCTTTTTTTATAAAAAGCTTTAAGTAATAAAAACACTTTAGGATGTATTTTAATTTGCTATTTCCACCCTTTATGGAAAGTTAGAAAAAGTTACCGAATTACTGAGCTATTATAACCACCACCACCCTAACATTTTTCATAATTATACCTCCTTTACAAGCTCGCTTTGTCATCGGCAACTCGAGCTTTTTATTTGCTAAAAAAATTTATAGTATAAAGTTTCATTGGAACACGTTATCCGTAATTTTGACAATCTTCTTAACTTTAATTATAATCAGAGCAGAAACCTACGTGAGTTAAAAAAAGCGTGTTTTATTTAGTAAAATAATTAAAAGGTATATGAAGGTGCGTGAATAATTAAGATGATTAAACTTTCACGAATTCTGTCATGCCTGTTGGCACTCGTCTTGTCGATCGTGTTTATGGCCGGCTGTGTGACAACGCCTCAAGATGAAAACATTCCGTTTCACATTGATGTGATACCTGAGCAATTGAAGGGAAACTCTATTGCAGGGCAACATTGTGTATTTCTGGTCACAATCGCTGATGAAGGTCAAACAAGTGAAGCCACTGTAGAGATCTCAGCTGATGCCGCCGGTGCTGAGATAATCATTTATAAAAAAGCTATACTTGAAGGCCAGGTCGCTGAGGTTGTTGTCATCCCGACACAATCAAGTACGGGAAAATCTATTGAAGTGACTATTACTGGAAACCGAGGCAGTTTGACTGATGAAAAGGTTGTTACCTTTGAAGTAGTAGAAGGTGAAGATGATAGGCAAGAATATGCAGTAGAGTTAAAAGATAAGTTTGTTCCATGGTTGGAATCGAACCATCCTGAACTCGGAATCACAAGTGATACAGAATGGACTGGAACCATAGTGAGCCCGCAGTGGTTAGTCGTATCACATTACCTGTTCTTTTCTGATGAATGGGAAATGCACGTGGAATGGCACATTATGGTAGCACCTTACGACTGGGCTCGAATTGACCTAAGACAACGGTTCGATGAACAGAAACCATCATATGCCTTCGAGATTTCATCACTTGATGCTAATAGCGAACCTAAACCGATAGAAGTACCAAATTCTGTGTGGCGTTAAAGTATAACCAAGTTTGACAATCCCCTCTAAATCCCACCTGGTATTACATCATCAATAAAAGTAAAAGGGGTCAGGTCTCAACATTTGACATTCAAACTTCCTTCAAAGCTGTTATCATCTTTTGCATGACCTCTTTTATTTCATGATTAACTTCGCTTTTTTGCTCAAATCTTTTAGCGG
>DSEL01000078.1 GCA_011056645.1 Candidatus Atribacteria bacterium | reverse complement strand
TAGTCCAGATAATCTATCCGTATATTCCTTCTCTAAGTCTTTCTCTCCTTTGGCCATGCTGGTTTCCAGTTCTTCAAGCTGTTTTTCCTTTGCTTGCATGCTTTCTTGAAGTTCTGAAACAAGTTTATCCTTGCTTTCCAGTTCAAAATATTTTTCTTCCACTTCTTTTTTTGCCTGATTGGATTGGTCATAGGTATAAATAGCAAAACCACCAACAATTAATAAAATTATTATAAAAAAAACTATTGAATTTTTTGACATTTTTACCTCCAATATTTTGATTTTTATCTACATTTTATTAATTCGACGAAAATTTAAAAAACCCTCTTTTATAAATAAAAAAAATTTGTTTTTTTCAATCATTCGTATTTACATTTATATTTAATTTTTCCTCTGTCTTAAAATTACATTCTTGTTTCTTAAAAAGTTATTTTACCGGAACAACAGTTATTAGGAATCCATAAAAGGGCGGCTGCCCCAAGAACACCTGCGTTTCCGGCTAATTTACCGATAACAATTTTAAGAGATTTATAATTGGAATAAAAGGCTCTCTTCTTTGCTTCCTTTCTAAGTGGAATGAGTAGTTTACTGCCTTCGTTAGTTATTCCCCCCACCAATACCACCATTTCGGGATTCAATATATTGGCTATATTAGCAATGGCTATACCCAAATAGGCAATCGCTTCTTCGACTATGTCTGAGGTTAATCTATCACCTTTACGGGCAGCTTCAAATATGGACTTTAATCTGAGCGACTCAAATAATTCGCCATCATTATCAAAATTTAAGAATTCGCTTTTTATTCCCTCTTTTATCCTATTTTTTATCCTATTTTTTATCCCGGTTGCTGAAGAATAAGCTTCCAAACAGCCGTAATTACCGCAATTACAACGGGGGCCATCTTTATTAACAGTCATATGCCCTAATTCTCCAGCTCCGCAATTATGACCATGATATATCTTTCCATCAATAATTATACCACCGCCAATTCCAGTTCCCAGGGTAAAACATACTAAGTTATCTACACCTAAACCTGCCCCAAAACACTTTTCCCCCCAGGCGGCTGCATTGGCATCATTTTCTAAAATAACTTGCTTATTAAACTCATCTTCTAATATTTTTTTTAAGCAGACTTCTCTCCACCCGGGAAGATTAGGAGCAAAATTGATAATCCCTTTTTTAATATCGAGAGGACCCGGAGCTCCAATTCCTATTCCTATTATATCATCAAGAGCTATGTTGATAGATTGAGTAATATTTTCATGGATTACCTCCACGATTCTATTAATGGTTGCTTCTTTACCTCTTTCGGCTAAAGTTGGCACTTTCAGGCGGTTTACTATTTTCCCCTGATAATTTACCATGGCACAAACAATATTTGTTCCCCCCAAATCAACACCAATAGAATATTTTTTTTCCAAATCTTTTTTATTTACCATTTCATATATGCTGCCTTTTCATTATTAGCATATTTTTTATATTCTTTAATATCTTCTACTTACTGTTGGATTACTCCTGCTTGCTTGTACCACAACTGAAATTTTTCGCTTCAATAAAAAAACTGATGAATCGCCCCTGCTAGATAATTCATAATCTCTCTGAAATATCTTATTTTCTTTCTCTTTTCTATTTGTACTATGTTCATTTTTCGATACGGTACTATTTGCTCTTGGTATTTTTCTCGTGATATATAAAAATATTTTTTGAAATTTAATCTAAAGTTTTTAGATTCCCTTCCAAAAACTCTTTTATGCTCTTTTTTATCAACTCAACCTTTTTTAATTTGGGCGCGTTAAAACTTACTGGTGGTTTACTAATCTGAATTAAAGTATTGATTCCGTATTGGTGAACAATATCAGCATCATTACCAACGATAGCAGCCACAGCTGCTACCGGAATATTATATTTTTTGGCAATTTTGGCTACTCCTATTGGCGCCTTCCCATAGATAGTCTGACCATCTATCTTTCCCTCACCGGTAATCACCAGATCAGCATCTTTAATCTCTTGCTCGAGTCTGACTATCTCGATGATAATCTCAATGCCCGGTCTGAGCTCTGCATCCAAAAATGCCATTAAACTAGCTCCCAACCCTCCGGCTGCTCCTGCACCCGGTATGTCCTTTACATCCTTATTTAAGTCTCTTTTTATTATATCGGCAAAATAAGCTAAAGACTCATCTAATTCTTCAATCATTTCGTGAGTAGCCCCTTTTTGAGGACCATATATATTGGATGCGCCTTGAGAACCGCAAAGTGGATTACTTACATCTGAAGCTACTAATACCTTGGTTTTAGATAAGCGGTTATCTAAATGCTCTGTATTGATCTGGAATATTTTTTTTAATTCTCCTCCTCCAAAACCTATCTCTTTTCCTTTTCGGTCTAACAATTTTCCCCCTAAGGCTTGAACCATTCCAGCTCCACCATCATTGGTAGCACTTCCTCCAATCCCAATGATCATCTTTCGGCATCCCCGATCCAAAGCTGCCTTAATTAATTGACCAGTCCCGTAAGTAGTAGTGATTAATGGATTTCTTTTGTTCTCCGGAACTAAAGTTAATCCCGAAGCTTCGGCCATCTCAATAACTGCCGTCTTCTTATCTCCTAAAATTCCATAAGAAGCATACACTTCTTCTCCCAGGGGACCCCTAACTTTCTCTTTTAAAATTTCCCCTCCCGTTGCTTTGACCAAGCATTCTACTGTTCCATCTCCACCATCGGCCATAGGGATTTTTACGATTTCCGCTTCCGGGAAGACCTCCCTTATACCTTGTTCTATTGCATCCGAAATTTCTACAGCAGTCAAACTTCCTTTAAAAGAATCTGGGGCTACTACTATTTTCATTGTTTCTAATACCTCAATTAATAAATATTTTTTCTTTTCATTTTGTTTATTTATATCAAATATACCTCATTATCTACCATATTTCCTTGTGTATTGTGTAATAGTATAAATAATATATTTTTTACTGATATTTTATTATATAATTTGCCTAAACTTTTATCCACATCATTTGATAAGGTTCAAGAAGAATCTTTTCTATATTTATTATTTTCTCCGAAACAATATCGTAATATTCTTTTTCATTTAAGTGGAACTGATTTCTTGCTAGGCATAATCCCTGAATATTACCGGTGATATTATGTACCGCTATTATTCTTTCCTTGCCATCAGGGGAAGTCCGTATTAAAGAAAACAATTCTCTTTTTAAGAAAAATACTTCCTGCTTACCGTTAGGATGAAAGGCTTTTTCAGATTTCCTTTTATTAATTAATCTCATAAATTCAGTAAATATTTTATTTTCCCTGGAATTCAAATTAGTTAAATCTTCTTTTAATTTATCATAGGGAATCTTTTTTCGATTAATCGTTCTTTTCTGACCGGTTTTCATTACTCCTTCCAAATAATTTTTCGAACCGAACAAGCTATGAATATATATTCCCGGAATTCCTATTAAAGATAAAATGATTGCTTGAGAGGCAATAAATTTTTTTACATTTAGTTCACTACTATTCTTAGGATCGCTAAGAGCACTATAATAAGTGATATTCATTTCATACGGTTTTTCAGTTCCATCTTTTACTTTTTTATAAGAAATATACCCGCCCTTTTCTCTTACATCATTGGCAATATTAGTTATTTCTTGATCGGACAAAATATTTGTAACCGGAACAACTCCCAAGCCATCATGAGTAGCCAAGACGTTAAAGAAGGTCGTTCTATCCGAAAGATTCTTAATCTGCGATGCCCATTCAAAAAGACGAGAAGCATCACCGGTGAAGAATGTATGTATCACTAATAAAGGAAGAGGAAACTGATATATTAATTGCGCTTCATTATAGCCATCTCCAAAATAACTTATATTTTCCTGATGGGGCACATTGGTTTCTGTAATCAGCAAAACATCCGGAAAAATTTCATCAAGAATGCTTCTAATCAATTGAATGATATAATGTATTTCCTTTAAGTTAATACAACTTGTTCCTAATTTTTTCCAGGCATGGCCAATTGCATCAAGGCGAATAATTTTAACCTTTTTGCTGGCATAGAATAATATAACATCAATTATTTCCCTCAATACTTTTTCATTATTATAATTAAGATCTATTTGATCAGAACTAAAGGTAGTCCAAAGATATATTTCCTCACCTTTTCTCTTAAATCTGGTTAATAATGGATGGGCTCTTGCTCGGGTAACTGAAGATATATCAGTATCTTTATCCATACTAAGAAAATAGTTTTCATATTTGGGATTCCCTTTTAAATATTCTTTAAACCATAGGCTCTTGGATGAAATATGATTGGCTATTAAATCAAGCATTAGGTCAATTTTTTGCTGTATATCCTCAATATCTTTCCAATCTCCTAATG
>DSEL01000077.1 GCA_011056645.1 Candidatus Atribacteria bacterium | reverse complement strand
GGATGTAACCGGAACCGTCACTCTTCCCGAAGGGGTAGAGATGGTTATGCCCGGGGATAGAGTCACTATTAGCGGGGAATTGATTACTCCTATCGCTATGGAGAAACAGCTCCGCTTTGCTATTCGAGAAGGAGGGCGTACGATCAGTGCCGGAGTAGTAAGTGAGATAATAGAATAACATTGAATAGGGTATTGTGTACCCGCGAGTATCGCGTAATAAAAGAGGGGATATATTATCATTATCCGAAATGGTTTTTTAGCTTTAGGTAATACGCAATACGTGATGTGAAATGTAATAGGGAGGTAAAATAAAATTTAATGCAAAAAATAAGAATTCGCTTACAAGCATATGATCACAGAATATTAGATAATTCTTCCTTAATGATAGTAGATACAATAAAAAGAATTGGCGGAAGATTCTCTGGTCCTATACCTTTACCAACAGAAATAAATAAATATTGTGTCTTACGTTCCCCACATGTGGACAAAAAGTCAAGGGAGCAGTTTGAAATGAGAACTCATAAAAGATTAATAGATATTTTAGAGCCTTCTACCAAGACTATAGAAGCATTAATGCATCTTGATTTACCATCAGGTGTAGATATTGAGCTAAAAACTCTAGAATAAAAGGATGGCAAATTAGCCAGATATCGTTTTCATTTATTTCGCAAATAGATTTATTGATTATTTTATCTAAATAAAATGTACCAGAGGAAGTTGAAATAATTGTTAGGGAAATAGTCGCTAACATTTAGTAAATAGTTAATCGATTAATTGTTAAACTGGTAGAAGTAATTTCAAATTTAGTAATTAATTGATTAAGTGACTAACCAAAATAATTAATTTTAAGTTTTTAATTAGAGATAAAGTGATAAGTATAGATAAATAATTGTTTTATTAAAAAAAACTAATTAACCAAGTAACTAAATAATTAATTTACGCGATACGCGATAAGATTTATTAGACTCGGAGGTGAAGATAAAAATGGTAGCAGGAATATTGGGAGAGAAGTTAGGGATGACTAGGATATTTACCAAAGATGGAGAATCTATTCCGGTAACTGTAATTTTAGCTGGTCCCTGTCAGATAGTACAGAAAAAGACCATGGAAAAGGACGGTTACAATGCAGTGCAATTGGGTTTTAAGGAAGTAAAAGAGAAAAAAATTTCTAAACCTATAGTCAAGCACCTTGAAAAATATAAGGCAAAACCAATAAAACATATTAGAGAATTTAAGGTTGACGATTCCAATAAATATTTACCCGGCACAGAAGTTAAGGTAGATATCTTTAAGGAGGGTGATAGGGTAGATATTGTGGGTATATCTAAAGGAAAGGGTTTTGCTGGTGCAATTAAGAGACATAATTTTTCAGGTGGACCTAAAACCCACGGTCAGAAGGAGTATTTTAGATCAGTCGGTTCAATGGGTGCTACGGATGCAGCTCGAGTATTTAAGGGAAAAAAATTACCAGGACATATGGGAACAGAAAGAGTTACCGTGAAAAATATAGAAGTGGTAAAAATTAACCTCGATAGAAATTTAGTTTTAGTAAGAGGTTCAGTTCCTGGTGCCAAAGGAGCAGTACTGGTCATTAATAAAAATGGGTAATTAAGTAAGTTTTTACCAGGGAAGGAGGATTGTTTATGATTGCTTTATCAGTTCATAATGTTAAGGGAGAAAATATTGGAGAAGTTACCCTAAAAGATAATATTTTTAACACTAAAGTAAATAGATATCTAGTTCATCAAGCAGTTAAACGCTATTTGGCAAACAAAAGAAGAGGAACTGCTTCTACAAAAAATAGGAGCGAAGTAAGAGGTGGAGGAGCTAAGCCTTGGAAACAAAAAGGAACTGGAAGGGCTAGAGCAGGAACTAATAGTTCGCCTATATGGGTAGGTGGCGGAATTGTATTTGGCCCCAACCCTAGAGATTATTCCTTTTCTTTACCAAAAAAAATGAAAGTTGCTGCTATAAAATCAGTTTTATCGGATAAGTTCGATAATAAAGAAATTATCATTATAGATAAATTATCCTTAGAAGAAAATAAGACTAGTAAAATGGTGGAAATTTTGAAAAATTTGCATGCATTTAAAAAACCGTTAATAATCATTGAAAAAGAGGATAATGGTATCATGCAAGCAACAAGAAATATTAAGGAGGCACAAGTCTTGCCTGTTTCTAAAATAAATGCTTATGACCTTATAAATCATGAAAAGATAATAATTACTCAAGAAGCTTTAAAGCAAATTGAGGAGGTGTTCGTATAATGCCTTCAAATAAAGATATTATATTAGAACCAATCATTTCCGAGAAAACAGTAAGATTAAAAAAGGAAAATAAATATGTATTTAAGGTTGATTGGAAAGTTAATTCCACCGAAGTTGGAAAATCTATTGAGGAAAAATTTAAAACGAAAGTTGCAAAAGTAAATATTATAAAGATGCTTGGTAAAAAGAAGAGTTTGGGAAAATACTCTGGGAAGACATCCCATTGGAAGAAAGCGATAGTTACCCTAAAAGAGGGCGAAAAAATAAAAGAATTAGAAAATATCTAATACTTAAAAAGATATTTAAGGATGGTGTAGATTAAATGGCGGAGATAAAAAAATTTAAACCTACTTCTCCAGGGAGAAGATTTATGACCATTTCGACCTTTGATGAAATAACGAATGATAAACCTGAAAAATCTTTAACCGTAGGACTTAAAAGAAGAGGCGGGAGGAATCACCAAGGCAGGTTAACCGTTAGACATCAAGGTGGTGGAAATAAAAGAAAGTATAGGATAATTGATTTTAGAAATCAAAAGGAAGGAGTTCCAGCGAAGGTTTCAAGTATCGAGTATGATCCAAATCGTTCAGCACGAATTGCTTTACTCAAATACTATGACGGGGATAAGAGATACATTCTATGTCCGGCAAATTTAAAAGTGGGAGATGTAATCGTATCCGGAAGAGATGCGGATATAAAAGTAGGAAATTCAAAATCTTTAAAAGATATCCCCACTGGTACCTTAATTCATAATATTGAATTAAAACCAGGGCAAGGAGGAAAATTAGTTCGTTCAGCTGGAACAGTAGCTCAACTTATGGCCAAAGAAGGAAAATATGCTCATGTTAGATTGCCTTCCGGAGAAGTGAGGCTAATTCATTTGGAGTGTCAAGCCAGCATTGGGCAAATCGGTAACCTAACTCATGAAAATTTGTCTCATGGTAAAGCAGGAAAAAGTAGATGGCTTGGTATTAGACCAACCGTTAGAGGGGTAGCCATGAACCCCATTGATCATCCCATGGGTGGGGGAGAAGGAAAGAGCTCTGGAGGTAGACACCCTGTTTCTCCAACCGGTATACCGGCAAAGGGATATAGGACCAGAAAAAAGAATAAACCTTCAGATAGATATATCGTAAAAAGAAGGACGAAAAAATAGTAAATAAGGGAGGCAATTGTTTTAGATGTCTAGATCTTTAAAAAAAGGACCTTATATTAATGAAAAATTGTTAGGTAAAATTAGGGAACTTAATCAGAAGAGAAAGAAAGCTATTATTAAAACTTGGTCTAGAAGTTCAACGATTTTTCCTGTAATGGTCGGGCATACCATTGCTGTCCATAATGGAAAAAGACATATTCCGGTGTATATTACCGAAAATATGGTAGGTCACAAATTAGGAGAATTTTCTCCTACTAGAATTTTTAAAGGACATAGTGCTCATACTGAGAGATCTACCTCGGTAAAGTAGTAAATAATATAGATAGTAAAATATCTAAAAAATCTATTATTTAGTTATACAGAAAAGTGAAGAATTTGTATCTAAATTTATTCAAGATTAAAAATAATTAGTATTTTATATTACAGAAGAGTAATTAAATAAATTAGGAGGAAAACAATGAGTATAAAGGCAGTAGGTAAATATTTACCTATATCAGCCCGCAAAGGGAGACAGATCTTAGATATTATTCGGGGTAAGAATGCTGGTGAAGCGCTCTTAAGCATGAAATTTCTTCCTAACCGTTCCGCTAAAATGGTATACAATGTTTTAAACTCTGCGATTTATAATGCGCAAAATAATAATAATATAAACGTGGAAGATTTGTATATATCCGAAGCCTATGCTAATGATGGACCTATCACTAAAAGATTTCGACCTCGGGCTATGGGTAGAGCAAGCAAAATAAGAAAAAGAACTAGCCATATTACCATTATAGTTGATCATAAAGGGGAGGGGAAGTAATTGGGACAGAAAGTACATCCAAAAGGATTGAGAATTGGAATTATAAAAGATTGGGACGATAAGTGGTTTGCAAAAAAGGGTTATGCAGAAAACATATATCAGGATTACAAGATAAAAAAATATATTGAGAATCGTTTAAAGCATGCAGGGATTTCTTCTATCGAAATTGAACGTATTGCCGATCGGGTGAGGTTAACTATTAATTGTGCAAGACCAGGTATTGTAATTGGTCGTAAAGGTGCGGAAGTCGCTAAATTAAAAGAAGAGCTTTCAAAATTTGTAAAAAATGATTTACAAATAAAAATTATTGAGGTAAAAAAACCAGAATTAGACGCTAAATTGGTTGCTGAGAGTATCGCGGAACAACTGGAAAGAAGAGGTTCTACCAAAAGATCAATGAGGCAGGCTGCTAATCGAACTATGAAAATGGGGGCTGAAGGAATAAAGGTGTCTTGTTCGGGTAGAATAGGTGGAGCCGAAATAGCAAGAACAGAATGGCATTTAGAGGGTAGGTTACCTCTTCATACTTTACGAGCGAACATAGATTATAATCTCGCCGAAGCTAATACGACTTATGGAAAAATTGGTGTTAAAGTATGGATTTTCCGAGGAGAAGTGCTTCCAGTAAAAAACAAAGAAGTATATTCCCAGAATGAGACAAACAAGGTTTTTATTGGTAAGAAGGCAGAAGATTTAAGTGGAGAAGGAGAACAAAAAGATGTTACAACCAACTAGGACAAAATACCGGAAAACACATAGGGGAACCATGAAAGGATGTGCCCAAAAAGGAAATTTTATTGCTTTTGGAGATTTTGGTTTGCAAGCATTAGAATCTCACTGGATAACTAGTGCTCAAATAGAAGCAGCCCGGGTTGCTATTACACATGCAATAAAAAGAGGTGGAAAAGTTTGGGTGAGAATATTTCCGGATAAATCAGTGACTAAAAAACCAGCAGAAACTAGAATGGGGAAAGGTAAAGGAGCCCCCGACCATTGGGTGGCAGTAGTAAAACCTGGAAAGGTATTATTTGAATTAGGTGGAGTTGAACTTAATTTGGCTAAAGAAGCAATGCGTTTAGCTGCTCATAAGTTACCCATAAAAACTCGTTTTCTTTCCAGAGACGAACAGGTGGTGGGATAGATGAAAGCAAGTGAATTGAGAGATTTATCATTAGAAGAATTACAAAAAAAGCTAACAGATTTTAAAGATGAATTATTTAGTTTGAGATTTCAAGTTGTTACAGGACAATTAGGTAATTTTACAAGGATAAAAGAAGTAAAGCATAATATTGCTAGAACAAAAACAATTCTAAGGGAAATTGAATTAGGAAAAAATAAAGTCAATTGAAAAAAGGAGGGTTAAATGCTATCCGGGAATAAAATTAAAACAAAAATTGGGGAAGTTGTAAGTGATAGTATGGAGAAGAGCATAGTTGTAAAAGTTGAATACCTGGTATCACATCCTCTTTACAAAAAAAGGATTAAAAAATCAACTAAATTTATCGCGCATGATGAAGAAAATAAATGTAGTATCGGTGATAAGGTAAAAATTGCTGAAACACGACCTTTAAGCAAAAGAAAAAGATGGAGAGTTATGGAGATTTTAGAAAAAACTAAATAAGCAAATTCATATTAAAT
>DSEL01000076.1 GCA_011056645.1 Candidatus Atribacteria bacterium | reverse complement strand
GTTTAAGGATATATCACCAAATAGTATAAAAGGTGAAGTATTTGTTGTAGAAAGATTAGGCCCCGAAACTATAATACACATAAAAATAGGAAATTTAATACTCATAGTAAGAGATTTTAGCGAACCAAATATAAATATGGAAGATACGATTTGGCTCAAGATAGACTTAAATAGTGTTCATATCTACAAGAAAGAAAACGGAAAAATTATCATATAGGAAGGGAATTAGGAAGTAATCCTAACCAGGAGCCAATTAATGAAGAAATGTTTAAGAATATTAACCTGGATTGGGAGCATACAGTAAAAAAATATTATTTGGAGAAGCCGAGAAATGCCCGTTTATAGCAAGACATTTATACCAAGTGAAAACAAAACCTTAACTGAATTTATTGTTCCGATCATTAAAGGGACTAAAGAGATATTGATAAAAGGTGACTATCACCCCAAGATAGTAAATGATATCAAAGCAACTAATAACTTAATATATCAGGCTGTATACGAATACCTAAGATTTGATGGGAAAGATTCTATTTTCTTTGGACCTAATTGGGACTATTACCAGAATAGTTATAAAAAAAATGCTATTAAATTTTTCTCCCCGATCCATAACCTCTTTAATTATACCTTGATTGATCCGAACGGTATTGTCCGTGCCAGGGGGAACAACAATTTTTTTGAGACAATGCAAATTAATAAAGAAAAAGCCAGCATCGGATGTGTATCCGGCGCATTACCCGCAGGAGAATGGAGGTTGATAGTTGAGGCCCATGCTGTCATCTCTGAATTAGTGAGATTAAGCATTGAAGTGAATCTGAACAAGGAATTAACCCAAGAGGTTAAAAAGACGGAAAAGTGCCGGGAAGAACTCCAAGATCTTGATAGGAAAGAACCTCTTTTTAGAGAAGAACGGGAAAGCCCTGGATGGTTTGGAGGAGATTTTCATATACACTCTCACCATAGTGATGGTAATCATTCAATTTATGAATTAATGACCTATTTACAGGGAAAAGGTCTGGACTTTTTCGTTCTGACTGACCATAATACCACTTTGGGATGGAAAGAGAAATATTTTTCAAAAACCTTGGTTATTCCAGGTATAGAAATTTCTACTTTTTTTGGACATTTTGTGCTTATCAACTGGATTGGTGATATCAATTGGTTTTCGCTTGAACGAAAAAGTACTTTTGAGGATATTACAGCTGAGATAAAAAGGAAGGGAGCTCTTCTTTCTGTAGCACATCCGGAATGTATTGGTGACCCAATCTGTACTGGATGCAGGTGGGACTACCCCAATTTTTGCTGGGGGGAAGCAGATATAATTGAAGTTTGGGCCGGTTCTTGGTCTGAAAGAAGGGCTGAAAATATAAAAACTTTAAAGAGGTGGGAAAATCTGCTAAATCAGGGATTAAAAGTAGTTGCTGTCAGCGGTTCGGATATTCATCAACTGGAACCTTATAAGAAAGACTATGGTCGGACTTATGTATGGGCCAAGTCAAAGACCAAGGATGGGATTATGGAGGGTTTAAAGAAGGGAAAGGTTTATATTACATGTGGCCCTAAAATAAATTTCCAACTAATGACAGATAAAGCTGTTTTTGTTTCGATTGGAGAAGAATTGGAAGTTGATTGCAATACGAATATTAAATTATTCATTAATATTGAGGATAAAAAAAGCAAGAAAAAACTTCATATTGAATTAATTAAAAATGGGTTGGTCTTCAATTCTTATGACTCTTTTTCGGAACACATAGAGCTTGATTGGTCAGACAAAGTAATTAAAAATTGTTGGTATTACTTGAGATTGCTTGACCAGAGAAATTGTATTGTAGGTTTAACCAATCCAATTTTTGTAATTTGTCATTGAGGCATGAGGGAAATCAGGATTTTTCACTTTAACAGGAAGTCTATATCTGAAAAAAAGTATGAATATTGTTGGATTTTTTTTTCAGTGTAATATAATATTGTCAGAATTGCCATATTCTACGAAGATTTTATAAATATTCCTTATAAAAAGAAAAAAAGGGGGAAATTATAGTGGTTACTATTAATAAAAAGCCCTATAAAGCATTCATTGTACCTCATACCCATTGGGATAGAG
>DSEL01000075.1 GCA_011056645.1 Candidatus Atribacteria bacterium | reverse complement strand
GTATCTACTAAATATAAAATACTATTCACTAAATACTAATTCTATACTTCTTCAAGTGAGATTATTTTCCAGTTGCCGTTTTCTTTTATAAAATCTACATTATATTCTATGCTTTCGTTATATAAATCCGTACAAATAATCCACAGAATACATCCCTCTAAAGATATTTTAATCTCCATTTTCCCCGTAGCATATATATCAGTCACTACTATCTCACTTTCGGGAATAGTTACTTTTTGTTCAATCTTAAACATCGAAAAAAAATTTAGTAAATCTTCATTTTCTTCTATCTTTGAAAATATTTCTTCAGGAAATCCATTAATATGATTATCGTAAGTTCCTCCCTGGTTGTCAGAGTAATTATAGGAGATGTTCTCCATAAATAAATCTACGTCTTTTTCTTTGATAGCTTCTTCAATATTTTTAGCAATCTTACCGATTTGAACTTTATCTGCAGAAGAACCGATACAACCTGCCAAGCATAATATCAAAAATAAGCTAATGGTTAATGCCCCGATTTTAGCCTTGTTTTTTCTATGCATTAAATCATTTCTCCTTTTATTCATATAAAAAATAATAAAATATAGTTTAGATGAAACGGCAGTATTAAAGGAAAAAATTAAAAACCAATAACAAAAAATTTATCCTTTGCTCATCATAATTAAATAACCAAGACTTGTTTTTTAATAATTTTTTGTCTTACTCTACATTTACTGAACTATAATCCCATTTTTCTTTATAGTGAGCAAATACCAGATATGCACCTGTTTTTTTTGGCGTAAAATAAGTAGAGATTGAGCCACTTTCAGGATTGAAATTCCAAACCTTTCCACAAGCTATACATTCATAGCTGGCTACCCAATCTACTTCAGCTGGATCTACCGGAATAAGGTTATCTTCCGAATCATAAGCTAAAATCGTGAAAAGCTTAGAAGTATTCACATTAAGGGTAGTAAAAGAAGGGGAAACCCGAATATAGCTGACTATATTACTATCATAGTCATAGCCGTCATCATCATCATCCGGAATGACAGTTGCACATCCACTAATTAAAATACAAAATACACTAATAACTAATAAAAGAGTAATCAATTTTCTTTTAAAATCCATGTTGATAAAATCTCCTTTTAATTTACTAACAATACCTTACTATTTTCACCGGATAACTGAATAACCGAATAATCCGGGGAACTAACTTAATTGATATAGAAAGACTGAAAAATTTCTTTTTTATCACTTTCCGTTTCTTGTACAAAGATTACACCGTGCATATCATTCCCCTCCCAATCAAAACCGTCAATAGAGAAGGAAAAACTGACACTTTCTCCCGGTTCGAGGGTGGCTACTGTTTTTTTCTGCTCTTCAAAGATATCTGCAACGCAATATCTTAGTCCTGTCTCCCCTCTATCTTTGAAAGTCATTCCATTTATCACCAAATTACTTAAAGCATAAGAATTAATATTTGTTATGGTTCCACTTATGGTATTAGTGGTAGAATAACTATCTCTTGTTGCCGATATTGCAATTTTAGCATTCTTGGCGAGTTCTGTTTCGATTTTGCTTTTTACAATCAAATAAGTTGTCGAGGTATGATGGATCCTTTGGTTTAAGCCATTAAATAAAATATTAGGAGTACTTCTTTCTGAAGCACTGGGGAAATACCATTTATATCGATCAAAAATTTCATCGGAAGCATAGAGCCCATAAGCTCGTTCTTCCACAAGTATCATTTCATCTCGACTATATTCCTCTGCTAATTGATCCAAGATTGGTTCTGCGATTTCACAATAGGTACAACCAAATTGAGAAAACATTTCTACCAGAACTACCCGAGATAACTCATCTTCCCCCTCACCTTCTCCTTCACCTTCAGATGGAGCAGTAGGAGTACACCCAACCAATAAACAAGTAACTAATCCAATTACTGACAAGATCAATAACAATTTTTTCATTACATTCTCCCTCTATTTTTTAATTTTACTATCCTAAAAAGATTAGAAAAAAGAAACGTTCTTTTCTTTTGCAAATGTTTACATACATAGCACTGTATCTCTAATCATCATTTACAACCATAATTATAGCGCCGGTTTTTAAATTATTGTATTGCGCAACTATTTCGCGTTTACCCGGAATAGATGGTGCAGTGTAGGTAATTGATAAACCTGTAGCGGGTGACAAGTCCCCTACACCACAAGGTTTACTCCAATTTATTTTTGATCCTTCCAGAGGAATTTCATTTAATTTAAGGTCATAACCATGAAGAGTAAAAAGAGAACTGCTACTAACTGGTAGAGTAGTTTCTTGCGGTGAAATTTTAATAGAAAATAATTCACCCATCTCGTAATTGATATTATCACAAGCAAGTTCTTCCGGAGGAGATAAAAGACCATCTTCATCCTTAAAACGAACATAAACATATCTTATCCCTGTACCAAACTCGGTGCCATATAAACCATTTGCAATATTAAATTCCTCATAAGAAGTACTGTACTCTTCCCATGCGGTCCAATCCTCTCCATTTCCACTGAAAGACATATAAGCTGCTCCTTCGGAGTAAACAGTTAAGATCGGGAAGCAGTCTTTAGTAGTCTCTGCTTCGCTTTCAATAATTATCCAACCACTTGTGGGACCACCGATAGGAGAAGGGGGATCGAGAGGGGAATCAGGATCAGAGGGAAGGTTAGGAATAGTACTCCCGCATCCTGCAGAAAATAGTAAAAACAAAAATAATATAAATACCAAGATAGATACTTTTCTTTGACACTTCATTGATTTTTTCCTTTAGTTGATATTTTTAGGTAACGTTATTATTATATCAAAATTAAAACATTGAAACAATAATAGTTGATAATATTTTTCATATCATCCACTATTTTCCCTTTTATTTTGTTAGAGTAAATATTTAAATTATGAGTAAAATTTTTAATTTTGTGAGAAATTTTATTTAAAGACTACATTTCTTCTTTTTTTATAGATTAGTTTAGCAATTAAAAAACATAATTAAAAAGGGACACTTAAGTGCCCCTTTTATTTCAATTTATTTTCCTAAATCTTTTCTTCTGATCAATATTTACCCTAATTGACCATTGCAATCACCAATTAAAATGGTGTAGTGCCGAAACAAGCACCTATGGAATCTGTAGTAGCTTCATCCCAAGTTACACATGTTGGAGCGGAAGCTGCAGTACCTTCATAGACTAAAATAGAACAATCAGAATCATCAAGGACGATCTTAGCATAGTAGACGGTTTCATTGCCGACTGCATCTACTAAGGTTACTATTGCATAATAGGTACCTGTGGTCAAGCAGGCGGTCTCACATGAGATAGGACAAGCGGT
>DSEL01000074.1 GCA_011056645.1 Candidatus Atribacteria bacterium | reverse complement strand
TTTTGCTGATACTAATATATCTATAATACTATATAATACGCTCTTATAAAGACTTGTTTTTCCTTGATGTTACATCTGCATACACTGCCAAAATTAAGATTAGGCCTTTAACGATATACTGCCAGAAAACACTCATATTCATAACGCTCATTCCATTTTCGAGACTTGTCATAATTAGGGTACCCATTAGGGCTCCAAAGACTGTTCCAATGCTTCCCATTAAACTTGTGCCACCCATAACACAACCGCCTATAGCTGAAAGTTCATAATTCATGCCACCACTGGTGGTTCCTGCGGCAACATAACCGGTAAGAATAATTCCACTAACTCCACATAGAAGACCCATCAGTGCATAAGTTTTTAAAACAACAGCTTGTACATTTATACCCGAAAGCTTCGTTGCCTCCTTATTTCCTCCCACAGCATATATGTGCCTGCCAAACCGAGTGTTATTCATCAGATAGGTAACCAATATGGCTATTATTGCCATAATTAATACCGGGATCTGTATTCCCCTATAGCTATTCATCATAAAAGTGAAGGCTAAAACAAGGGCGGAAAACACCGATGCTATCACTAAATCATAACCAAGAGATCTCGTTTTAAGACCGTATTGTTTCTTTTTAGTTCTACTATGCAAAGTAACCAGAAAAATAATTATTATAGCAATAATTGCTACAAGTATACCTGGATATTTAGATAGATATCCCTGGGCCATTAACCTTAGAGAATCTTCAATAGGAACGATTGTTTTCCCTTGAGTAGCACCAAGGATTCCTCCTCGAAGAATAAGCATTCCTCCCAAGGTTACAATAAAGGCCGGTACTCCTCCATAAGCAATAATATAGCCCTGACCCATTCCAATCAATAGGCCCAGCAAAAGACATGTAATGATGGTTATAATTGTGCTCAGTATACCTAACCATCCGATAGAAAGAGTTGGAAATAGTACAGGGAGAAATGTGGGAAGTAAGATTGCCTGTAGATAGGCAGCTATTACACTGATAAAGCCAGTCATTGATCCCACAGAAAGATCGATATTACCCGTGATAATTACCGGAGTCATCCCTATAGCAAGGAACGATATGATAGTCATCTGCCTTAAAAGGTTTGAAAAATTTCTTGAGGAAAGGAAGACCCCGCCAGTTAAAGAACCAAAAAGTAACCAGATAGCAATAAGGGCAAATATTAGCGTATAAGCCCTAACGTCAATCTTAATTTCCTTAATCTTACGAATAAAATTTGATTGTTTCATTGATTATACCTATCATTTCTTTTAAGATTTGTAGCCAAAGCCATTATTCTTTCTTGTGTAGCATCTTTACGGTTTAAGGTTCCAGCGCATTCTCCTTCGCGCATAACCGTGATCCGGTCACTCATTCCCAGCACTTCTTCTAACTCAGAAGAAATCATAATGATACCTACACCATTTTCAGCAAGTTTATTGATGAGGTTATATATCTCATATTTAGTCCCTACATCAATCCCTCTGGTCGGATCATCGAGAATAAGAATTTTCGGTTTTGACATTAACCACTTTGCTATAACTACCTTCTGTTGATTACCTCCACTTAAAGATTCTGTAATGGTAAAAAGAGAAGGAGTCTTAATGCTAAGATTGTCAGCATATTTTTTACACTCCTGTAATTCTTTATACTGATCAATACTCCATGCGTTAGAAAATTTTTCAAGGTTTGGCAACGAAATATTTTTAAATACTTCCTGAATTAATACCAACCCCATCTTTTTTCTATCTTCCGGAACAAGGCTTATTCCATAATTAATCGCATCCTCTGCTGATCGAATCTTAATCGGTTTTCCTTCCAAAAATATTTCTCCGGCAATCTGATGCCCATACTCTCCAAATAGTGCAGTAACAAGCTCGGTTCTTCCGGAACCCATAAGTCCGGCTATCCCCAATATTTCTCCTTTTCTTAAATCGAATGAAACCTTTTTGATTACCGTTTTACTCTGAGCTGATACCGATAAGTCCTTCACTTCCAAAATCTTTTCCCCCGGCCTGGAATGTTTAACAGGAAACCTTTTTTTCATTTCGCGTCCTACCATCATGGTAATGACCTTCTCTTCGGTGGTATCCGCTGTTCTTACTGTATCAACGACTAGACCATCTCTAAGAACGGTAATATTATCCGCGATTCTAAAAAATTCCTCCAGCCTGTGAGAAATATAGATACAGGTCACTCCATTCTCTTTCAGGTTCTTGAGTATTTCCATTAAATAATTAACTTCAGCCTCAGTAAGGGCAGAAGTGGGCTCGTCCAAAATTAGAAGCTTAATCTCCTGTGATAGAGCTTTAGCAATTTCAACCATCTGTTGCTGTCCAACGCTCAGCGTGGATAATTTAGCAAAAAAAGGAATATTTAATTTATATTTTGTAAGAATTTCTTTCGTGTCAGAAAATAATTTACTCCAATTAATAATACCTTTATCTTCCGGTTCTCTTCCCAGAAAAATATTTTCCCCTACTGTCATTTGAGGAACAAGAACAGGTTCCTGATAAACAGTGGCAATTCCTTCCCTTATTGCCTCTTCAATCGAAGAAGAAGTTAACTTTAGCTCTTTTTCATTAAAATAAATTGTCCCTTGGTAGGTATTATGAGGATAAACTCCAGCCAGAATCTTCACTAAAGTAGATTTCCCGGCACCATTTTCTCCGCACAAACCATGAATATCCCCTTTTTTTACTTTAAAGGAAACATTGGATAGTGCTCTGATACCTGGAAAGTCTTTTGTTACATTCTCAATTTGTAAAATGGTTTCATCTTTCAAAATAGGATTACCCCCTATAAAGGGATGACTTTTTTTGTATTCACTTATGAAAGAAAGTGCACCACAGATAGTAAAAATCTGTGATGCACTTTTTCCGTCATTAGATTTTTGGTGGTCTATCTCCTTCGGGCACTCCTTTATAAACATCATCGTATGATTGATAACCACTCTTCACAATGACATCATAGAGGTTGTCTTTGGTTGCCCCTACAACTTCCAGGAACCTACAAGGTACGGATCCCTTTAGGTTTGCATCTCCGGTAAGTTCGGCTAATGAGAAATCTTGTAATCCTTCCACCGCTTCACCTTTTGCTAACTTGACAGCGATCTCAATGGACAATGGGACAAGTAGTCTAATATCTTTGTATACCGTTACTGTAAGATCTCCTTTAGCTACAGCATTACAACCGGCAGCTGTAGCATCTTGTGCGGAGATTGGGACCTTTCCAGCCAGACCTTGAGCCCTAAGGGCTTCAATGGCACCAAGTGCTGTTGAATCATTGGAAGCGACTACCGCATCAATCTGGTTATTTGTGGCAGTAAGCATATTTTCCATAATCTTCAGTGCTTCAGTCGTATCCCAATTCGGTACCCACTGATCAGCAACAACCTCGATTTGACCACTATCAATGTAAGGTTTAAGAACTTCCATCTGTCCCTTTCTAACGAGTGTAGCATTATTGTCTGTTGGGCTTCCACCAAGAAGTGCAAATTTTCCCCTATCCTTCACTGCTATTACTCCTCTTGCTTCAGCTCGCCCAACCTCAACATTATCAAATGAAATATAAACTGAAGCATTCGGTGATTTAATTAATCTATCATAGGCTATGCATTTAACACCTGCTTGTGATGCTGCGTCTACTGCTGTTGCTGCCGCTGCACCGTCCTCTGCAACAATAATAATAACATCTACCCCTTGAAGAACCATATTCTCAATCTGGTCATTCTGAATCTTTGGATCATGATTTGCCTCTTGGACAATAACCTCGGCACCAGCATTATTCGCTAGCTTAGTCATTTCTTCTGCTTCTCTCACCCATCTTTCGAGAGTAAAATCAGAAAATGATAAACCAATTTTAGGCTTATCTGCAGCAAAAACCGAGAGGCTTATTACAACGAGCAATACAATCGTTAACAAAATGATGGTAAATCTTTTCATAATAAAAAATCTCCTTTAAACATAAAATTAAAATTCGTAATACTTATACCCATTACCCATAGCAAAAACTATATTTTCTGCACCACAATACTCAGTCTAGTCAAATTTACTTTTTTAGAAAGATACATCCCCCCTTTCTATTACTTGATAGTAATCTGCTGGTAATTTTAGTATTATAATTTATTAATTTAAGGAGAATACTTTATTCAATACTTATTTTAAGTTCCATATTAACATGTTTAAATCATATCCTTTTTTCAAATAGAAGTCAATAATTTTTAAACAATTTTTGTAATTAAATTTTAAGTAGATACCCGTGAGCTTATATCTGGGCATCTACTTATCTTAGTTTTATTCTAAAAGAATTATGAAGAAAAGAAGGTATTTATTTATCAGTCAATGAAGATTAATAATCTGAAGAACTATAAAATAC
>DSEL01000073.1 GCA_011056645.1 Candidatus Atribacteria bacterium | reverse complement strand
GTATTATATAGTATTATAGATATATTAGTATCAGCAAAAGAAGGAACAAATTTAAAAGAAGGAGCATATTTAACACAATGAGTAAAAGTAAAGTTATTTTCGGAAACTCAATCCTGATTAGAAAATGGAATTTAAGTAGTCTTTTTAAAGCAATTCGCAAGCAAGGTCCCGTTTCTCGAATAGAACTAGCTGAAATTACTGGATGTAGTGCCGGTACAGTGTCTAACCATGTTAGAACTCTGATTAAAAAGGGTTTTGTGGTTGAAACTAACAAGGGCATTTCTTCCGGCGGTAGAAAGCCAGTACAATTAATGATTAATCCCAACAAAGCTTATATTTTTAGTATTGAGATCGAGGTTAATCAGATAAAGATAGTCATGTTTGATTTAGAAATAAAAGTGGTCATGAAGAGCATCATCCCCATAATATATAAAGACGATTACAAGAAGACCCTTGAACAGATATTTTTTGAGATGGATAGGATGATAGAAGAAAAGCATTTAAAATTAAATGACTTCCTGGGGATAGGAGTAGCGGTGCCTGGCTTGATTGACAAAGTGAAGGGTATATTAGAATTTGCGCCTAATTTAGGATGGGAAAATGTCCATATTTCAAAGATATTTAAAGACAAATATGGTCTTCCTGTAGTTTTAAATAATGAAGCAAAAGCGGCAGCTATTGGGGAAAGAGGATCTATTTATTCTAAAATAAATAATATGGTATTTGTTTCTATTAACGAAGGGATAGGTTGCGGGATTTTTATAAATGGTAAATTATATAGAGGAGCAAGTGGAAACGCAGGGGAATTTGGGCACATTATTATTGATACTAATGGTCCCATATGTCACTGTGGTAATAGGGGATGTTGGGAGATATTTGCTTCGGAAAGCTATATTGTTAATAGGTATTTAGAATTACCTGGTAGCAATAAACAATTAACCAAGAAAGAGATATATCAATTAGGTAAAAATGGAGATAAAAAGGTCATTGAGATATTTAATGAAACAGGAAGAAATATAGGAATAGGATTAGTTAATATTATTAATGGACTTAGTCCTGAATTGTTAGTAATTGGTGGAGGAATTGTAGAAATAAAAGATTATATCTATAAGGAAATTATTAAAATACTTGAGGAAAGTGCTTTGTCTGTTTCCTACAAGAAAGTAGAAATTAAATTTAGTAAACTAGGCAGTTTAGCTGCAGTTTATGGGATGGCAGATTTAATTATTAATGAGAGCATTAAATTCATTTAATATAAGTTTCAGAAACGAAGAAGGTTAAACAATAAAATATTTTTTTACAAATCAATCAATATAATTGTCTTGCTGTTTAAGGAGTAAAAAAATGAAAGAAAATAAATCATTACATAGTATCTGTCGATGGACTTTTAATGCGGGGAAGGGTGGTTTTGTCCCGGATGATATGAGACCAGAATGGAATTCTAAAAATTTTAGTACTGTTGATATGATTAAGCTGGTAAAAAATAGAGTTGCTCCGAGATTACCGGAAAATATAGAGTTAGGGATTGAAGTGCATTACGATAATGAATTTAATGAAAAGAATAGTTCTGAAATTGCCGATGCTTTAGTAGATTCCAAGATATATCTGGCCATGGTAACTCCGGGAGCACATAAACCTTTTGCTTATGGTGGGATAGCTTCCTTAGACCCTGTAGAGAGAAAATCAGCAGAAGAATTCGGAGAGAGGACGGTTGCTCTTACTTATGGACCTCTCCGGAAAGCCTGGCATCCCGATCCCTCAAAATGGCCAACTTTTGTCCTTTGGAATGGTTCCTTTGGTTATGACCTTTCATCTATAGGAATTTCCCAAATGTATCAGCATCTTAAGGAGAGTATTGCAAAACTTTGCAAATATGAAGAAAAATTAGGAGGAAATCTCTATTTTGCCTTAGAACCAAAACCCAACGAAGGACATCCGGCTCTTTTAATCCCAACCGTTGCCAGTGCCCTGGTCTTTTGGAATAAATTAGAAGAAGAATTTAAAATTACTCGTAACAAAAAGGGAGTGAATAAAGAGTTTGGGCATTCAGAGATGATAGGGCTTGACCATGTATATGATACGGTTGAAGAGATAGATAACCATGCTTTAGTTCATATGCACTTAAACAGTCAGGGTTATAATGATGGTATCATTCTTGGCGGACCGGGGAAATATGATATCGACCATGGGACACGGGTTAATGGTATGAATATAGCCATAGCTGGTCTAATCCGGGAAGCAGGTTTTAATCGCTGGAAAGGCCACGATATGCAGGTAAGGCCATATGATAATGAAGAGCAGGGAATTGACAGAGTAATCAGAAGCGTACTAAGCTGGGAGGCCTGTGCCCAAGCTGCCCAAGAACTCGATAAAGAACAATTAATGAAATACCTCAATAATCGAGAGACCGCTAAAGCAGAGGATATGATGAGAGAATCTCTAATAAATGCTCAAAAATATTTTGATCGAATGTATAAAGAGTGATTATTAATAATATTAAGATTAAAAAGTAGGTGTTTTATGGGTTTTCTTTTAGGTTTAGATATTGGTACCAGTGGAGTAAAAGCTCTATTAGTATCAGTAGAGGGTAAGATTATTTCCAGTAAAATGGTTTCTTATCCCTTAGCAACTCCCCACTCTGGTTGGGCAGAACAATCTCCTGATGATTGGTGGGAGGCCACTGTAAAAGTAATAAAGGAAACACTATCTCATCATCCTATTGACTCTAACCAGATTAAAGGAATAAGCCTATCCGGACAGATGCACAGTTCGGTCTTTCTTGATGAAAAGATGGAAGTGATTAGACCGGCCATCCTCTGGAGCGATACCCGCACCTCGGAACAATGTAAAGAGATTTATACTATAGCGGGAGGATTGGAGCAGCTAATCCGTTATGTATCTAATCCCGCCCTGGAGGGATTTACCGCTCCCAAGATATTATGGTTAAAAGAAAATGAACCGGAAAATTATAAAAAGGTTAAACATATCCTTCTACCCAAAGATTATATCCGCTACAGGCTAACCAATGAGCTTTTTACTGAGGTCTCTGATGCTGCCGGTACGCTATTGTTTGATGTGATAAAAAAGAAATGGTCTACCGGCTTATTGGAAAAACTGGAAATTAATCAGGATTTACTCCCTACGGTGCTTAATTCATTCGATTTAGCTGGTAAGATAACTAAACCAATAGCCGAAAAGATCGGCCTTAAATTTGGAACTTCGGTAGTTGCCGGAGGAGCCGATAATGCCTGTGGAGCAGTGGGAAGTGGCATAACAGAACAAGGAAGGGTAATGATCAGTATCGGTTCCTCAGGGGTAGTCCTAGCCCAGACCAATAATCCGCAAGCTGATCAAGAAGGAAGGATACATCTATTTAATCATGCCTGTCCCGATAGCTGGTATATAATGGGAGTAATGCTATCAGCAGGTATATCCTATGAATGGTTAGAGAGAAAATTATTCAATAGCCGATTAAGCTATACTCAATTAGACCAGTTAGCAGGAGAGATAGAACCTGGCAGTGAAGGCCTGATCTTTTTACCCTATCTTTATGGAGAAAGGACTCCCTACAATGATGCCAATGCCCGTGCTGTATATTTTGGTATATCCGGCAAACATGACCAAAGACACTTTGTAAGGAGTGTCTTAGAAGGTGTAACATTTGGCCTAAAAGATTCTCTGGAATTAATTAAAGATAAAGGGGTTAAGATTAAAGAGATAAGGGCTACCGGAGGTGGAGCAAAAAGCAGGATATGGCAGCAGATATTGGCTGATATCTTAGGCAAGGAGATAAACCTTTTAAATGTAGAGGAGGGACCTGCCTTTGGAGCAGCTTTGATTGCCGGAGTAGGTATCGGCGTATATAGTAGTTTTGCAGAAGCAGTGAACAGAATTATTAAAGTAAAAAATACTATCATTCCCAGGAATCAAGCTACTGAAAAATATGATGACTATTATAAATTATACCGGAATTTGTATTACAATTTGAAAGAAGACTTTAAAAAATTAAAAAAATTATCCCATTCAATCTGATTTGTTTTCCTTCGTTTTATATCTTTCTTTCCCCAGATCTGTCGTTAGCGTAAAAATCGGAATCCATCCTTCTATCATGCCTATCTTCTGAATAAGATCTGAAAAATAGGAGCAGATAATTACTTTATGTTATCATACCGAGTATGGAGATAAATAAAAAGTGAAATTATTATACCTAAAAGACGTTGTTATACCCATGATAAACAATAATATTTATACAAATTATACAAAGCGAGAGGAAAAAGAGGGAGATTTTAGAAGTGATAATAAAAAAAATTGATACAGATTTTATGAGAAAATCATTTACCACAGAAAAGACAGTTCCAGATTATACAAGAGCAGTGGAAGAAATCGGGCTTTATGAAGATTGATAAAAATATGATTTGATAAAAAGAAGTTCCATAGGTTCGAGAAGCATTTTTTTAGCAGGTTTTTAAAAATTGTTTTTTTATTTGTCTTATCTATAGAAATAATATAAAATTAATACGTAGAAAAAAATAATTTAAAGGTGAGATGACATGAAAAAGAAAGAATATGACGTTATAATTATTGGTGCGGGACCGGCAGGGATTTTTACGGCCCTTGAGCTAACCAGGAAAAATAATCTTTCAGTATTGATATTGGAAAAAGGGGAAAAGATTGAAAAAAGAGAGTGCCTGATGAGAACTAAAAGCGGGGGATGTTTTCATTGTTCTCCCTGTGCAATAATTTCCGGATGGGGAGGAGCCGGCGCCTTTAGTGACGGCAAATTAAATCTATCCACTGAAATTGGAGGACAATTAAATAATTATATTGATAAAGACAAAGTAGCTGAATTAATTCAATATGCTGATGATATTTATCTCGAATTCGGAGCAGATAAAACTGTTTACGGAACAGAAGAAGGGGAGATAGATATTCTCAAAAAAGAAGCTTCTTTAGCAAAATTGAAATTAATACCTACCAGAATCAGGCATTTAGGGACAGAAAAATGTGTAGAAATATTAAAGAAGATGCAGGATTACTTAAAGCATAAAATTGATATTAAAACAGATACCGAAGTCAATAAAATCTTGGTGGACAAAGGAAGAGCAACAGGAATTGAGACGAAAAAAGGCGAGATAATAAAAGGAAAATATATAGTGGTTACACCGGGGAGAGCAGGTTCTGAATGGCTGAAAGAGCAGGCTGATGCTCTAGATATAAAAATAGCTAATAATCCGGTAGATGTTGGAGTAAGAGTCGAAGTTCCGGCCATAGTAATGAAGCGTTTAACAGATGCAGTATACGAGTCAAAATTAATCTATTATACCCAGATGTTTGATGATAAAGTTCGTACTTTTTGCATGTGTCCTTATGGGGAAGTGGTTACTGAATTTAGTGATAGCATCACTTCAGTAAACGGGCACAGTTACCAGGAGCACCGAACTGATAATACTAATTTTGCTGTATTGGTCAGCACGCATTTTACCGAACCCTTTACGGAACCGATTGCCTACGGAAAATATATCGCGCATCTGGCAAATATTTTAAGCGGAGGGGTTATTGTGCAAAGATTGGGGGATTTAGAGTTAGGCAGGAGATCCACACCGGACCGGCTTGCACATTCCATAGTAAATCCCACTTTAAAGGAAGCTACTCCCGGAGATCTCAGCTTTGTTCTACCCTATAGAATACTTTCCGATATCCTGGAAATGCTAAAAGCTATGAATAAAATTGCACCCGGAGTCTATTCTAAAGATACCCTATTGTATGGAGTAGAAGTAAAATTCTATTCTTCACGCCTGGAACTTTCCGACTGTTTGGAAACAAAAGTTACTAATCTGTTTGCTGCGGGTGATGGCGCCGGTATCACCCGGGGGCTAATTCAAGCTTCTACTTCAGGAGTTATCATAGCCGGCGAGATATTGAAAAGGAGAAATAAGAATAAATAAATTATGAAAATACTTTTAACTAATGATGATGGAATTTATTCGGAAGGTATTCAAATTTTAAAAAAGCAGTTGGATAAGATTGCAGAGGTTACGGTCATTGCCCCCGATAGAGAAAGGAGTACCATAGGTCATGCTATGACACTACGTAAACCTTTGAAAATGAGGAAAGTAAAAATAAACGGTGATTTTTGGGGATATTCCTTAGACGGTACACCGGCGGATTGCGTTATCATTGGTATATTGGAAATCATGAAAACCGAAAGGATTGATCTGATTGTATCAGGAATTAACTGTGGTCCGAATCTGGGCGATGACATTTTCTATTCGGGGACAGTTTCGGCAGCAGTGGAGGGAGCGATGAGAAATGTTCCCTCTTTGGCTGTTTCTATAGCCGGATTTGAAGATTTTAAATTTAAATCGGCAGCCTTATTTACTAAAAAAATAGCTTCCAAATTGATGAAAAATATTTTACCCGCAAATTTGGTTTTAAATGTTAATTTCCCCAATATCGATTATGAAGAAATTAAGGGAGTAGAGATAACCAGACATGGTAAAAGAGTATATCAGGATGAAGTGAAAATAATACATGACCCTCAGGGGACTACTCATTATTGGCTGGGGGGAGAGCTACCCGAAGGAAATATAGAACCTGATACTGATTTTGAAGCAATTTCTAAGAATGAGATTTCTATAACCCCGCTTTCTTTGGATTTAACTAATTATCAGATGATAACTAAAGTCAAGGATTGGGCAAAGAAATGGAATTTTTAAAAACTAAATTATAGTTCGGAGCAGAAAAAGAGATGAATGAACAGATATATTTAATATTAATTTTAATTTTTATCATTTTAGCCCTTTCCAGATTTATAGTAAGACTGTATCATACGGATAATACGAAAACTAAGGGGGCAATCTATTTTTTTCGTATGTTACTCGGATTTCTGATAGCCATGCTGGTATATGTCATAGTAGAAACCATCAGGGGGAATGATGTAGTAGACCGTTTTTTCTAAAATTAAATAGTAAATATTATTATAAGAGGAAGAGGCCTTATGGATTTTGAAAAAATGCGGGAAGAGATGATAAAACATCAGATACAGAGAAGAGGCATTAGGGATAAAAGGCTTCTTTCAGCAATAAGTAGTATTCCCCGAGAAAAATTTGTCCCGGAGGGAGAAAAAAACAGTGCTTATCTAGATTGTCCTTTATCTATAGGTATGGGTCAGACTATTTCTCAACCTTTTATGGTTGCCTTAATGACTCAATGCCTTTCCTTAAAAGGTGCGGAAACTGTTTTGGAAGTAGGAACCGGTTCAGGGTACCAGGCAGCGATTTTATCTAAATTAGCAAAAATGGTTTATACTGTAGAACGTCATAGTCAACTAGCGGATAGAGCAGAAAAAATACTTAAAGAATTGGAAATAAAAAATATAAAAGTTGTTGTAGGAGACGGGAGTAATGGTCTGGAGGAATATTCTCCTTATGATGGCATTATAGTTACTGCTGGGGCTCCGGAAATACCGCAAAGTTTAATAAAGCAATTAAGCGAAAAGGGAAGGATAGTCATTCCTGTAGGCAACTCTTTTTCTCAGGATCTCCTGCTGGGAGTCAAAGAAAAAGGCAAATTAAAAATATCCAATTATGGCGGATGTGTTTTTGTTCCCTTGGTAGGTCAATATGGTTGGTAGTATTAAAAATGGAGCGGGAAACGGGGTTCGAACCCGCGACCTTTGGCTTGGGAAGCCAACGCTCTACCACCTGAGCTATTCCCGCAATTATTTTGTCCCAGATATTATACCTAAATATTTATAAATTATCAACTAATATTTCTTATCGATTATAGCATATGAAGCGCATGAAGCAAAAGTAAAGAAGATAGGAAAATAAAAGAAAAAGATATTATTTCCCTTGTCTATTTACCTCTATACAGTTTAAACTAATGTAATGAAAATAAGTAAAAATTAAGAAAAAACAAAAATAAAAAGGAGTACAATTTATTGAAATATCATCCAAAGAAGAAAAAGAACAGAACGTTAAGAAAATTTTTATTATTTTTAATAATAATTATAGTTTCAATTAGTTTAATTGATGGGATTGATTTATTTAGAAATAGAAATAAAATACTATCCGGAGTATCTGCTTTTAGTGTTAAATTAGAGGGATTAAATAAAGAAGAAGCGCGAGAGATTCTGCAGCCCATTGCTTTAAAAATAGTAGAAACTCCCAGAATATTTATATTCGAAAATCAGGAAATAAAAGTTTTTCCTCATCAAGAACTGGGAGCTTTCATTGATTTAGATCAGGTGGTGGATGATGTTTACAGTGTTGCTCGTACCGGAAATGTTTTCAGGCGACTAAAGAACAGAATTGTAGTGGGGAGAAAAGGATACGAAGTGCCGTTTCAGACTGAATTCATTTCCCAGAAGTTTGATAATTTTCAAAATAAGATAAGATCTCTAATCGAACGTATGCCTGAAGATGCTTATATGGAAGATAATAAAATTATTGAAAGTAGAATAGGAATAAAGCTTGATTCAGAAAAATACAAAGAAGAAATTCAGGGATCACTAAACAGTGTAAGTGAAGAAAAATATACTATCAATTTACCGGTAATTACAATCGATCCCCGAGTTACTACTCAAGATATTTTGGAAGAATTATCAATTAACCAAGAAATAGGGACATATTCTACTTCATTAGAAAATAAAGAAGAGAATACTATATATAATATAAAATTAGCCTCTGGAGTGATAAACGGTATTGTTGTAGAACCACAAAAGATTTTTTCTTTTAATAAATATGTAGGCCCCGCTGAAAAGGCAGACGGATATAAGGAAAGCACTATCATTGCTAATGGCGTATTTGCAAATGGTTATGGCGGTGGAATATGTCAGGTATCAAGCACTTTATATAACGCAGTTCTTTTAGCTAATCTACCCATTGTAGAGAGGTATAATCATTCAGTATACGGAGAGGCAACCAAATACGTTCCTTTGGGCCAGGATGCAGCTATATTTTACGGATTTAAAGATCTAAAATTTAAAAATAATTCAAACCATGAGATAGTAATTTTTTCAAAAGTTTTAAAAGATGTATTACAGGTTAGTATCTTTGGCGGAAATGAAAGTAAAACAGATGTGGAAATTATTAGCAAAGATAAAAAGGTAATTGATTATCAGATAATTAGAGAGAAGGATCCTAAATTAGGGGTTGACCAAAATATAGTTTCTCAAGAAGGGGTACCGGGTTATCAGATAAAAACTTACCGAATTGTTAGAAAAGACGGAGAAGAAAAGAGAGAACTTTTAGCAGAAGATATTTACAATAGTGTGCCGATGATAGTTAAGGAAAATTAGTATATATAAACGAGTCAAATAAGTTTGATCCGCAAAGGGAATAAGTAAATGACAAAGAACCGCACCCCTATACATTTTCTTAAAATAATATTTATCTTATCAATATTGCTATTTTTTTGCTTCTCTCAAACTGCTTTACTGCATACTACTTTTGTTGAATATATTTGCGAAGGAACAGATTATGAAACACCTGTCTACATTATTAAAACTGATTATAAAGAACCAGTTATAATGGTTGTAGCCGGAACACATGGTAATGAAAAAGCAGGTATCATTGCTTCTGAATATTTAAAAGACAATTTAAACATTGAGAAAGGCACTTTGATTATGATACCCAAAGCAAACATTTTAGCTTGTGCAAAAAACGTAAGATGTTATCCTTCTGATATTAATCTAAACAGAGTTTATCCCGGAAATTCCCAGGGAAATTCCGTAGAACAAATAGCTTATGAAATATTTGATTTGATAAAAAAATATAATGTCAAATTATTAATTGATCTACACGAGTCGATAGAATTTTACCATAGGAATCCTAAAAATTATGGCCAGACTGTGGTTATCGATTCCGAAGATGAAAGCTTGGTGGACTTGGGTTCCTTTTTGGTTGAGGAGATGAACCGGGAAATTCATGAGAAGGATAATAAATATCAGCTTTTAGTGGACTCGATTAAAGGCAGCATTACTTATTGTGCTCATAATCAGCTCGGAATTCCTGCTATAACTTTTGAAACCTGTAGAAAATTACCCTTGTCATTTCGAAAGGAAGAGCAAATTAAGCTTGTAAAAATAATATTGTCTAAGTGGGATATGCTATGTATATCCCCATAAAAAAAAGGGGCCAAGTTTTAGCCCCTTTGAGTATTTCTCTTTTCTATCTCGAATTATATGAACTTGCCTTTAATTGTTATTTGAAGTATTTGAAGTATCCTGAGTATCATTGGTGGTAGTTGTCTCTCCTGAAGAGGTTGTCTGCTCGGTAGAGTTTGAGGGAGTTGGTTGGCTCTCTTCTGAAGAAGATTTTTTTAATGCTTCAATTTCTGCGTCAAAATCATAATTATAAACAATAACAGCTTCTTCTTTTAATTTTAAGAGAAGTGCTGTTATCGATTCATTTTCTTTTTGGGATCTCAAAGTATTATTAATTTGCGCTTTTGCTTCTTCAAAGGTAGGCGAATGTTCTTCTTTCTTCTCTTCACATTTGATAATATGATAACCGAACTGGGTATGTACTACATCACTAATCTCCCCCGGTTTCAGCGAAAAAGCAGCATCTTCAAATTCTTTTACCATCTGACCTTTCGCAAAAAATCCCAGGTCTCCACCGCTTGGGGCAGAGGGACCTGTTGACTTCTCTTTTGCCAATTCCGCAAAATCGATTATTCCTTCTTTAAGCTGTTTAAGAAGCATATTTGCCTCTTCCTCGGTTTCTACCAAAATATGCCGGGCATGAACTTGTTCTGGTTCAAAGAGGCTTTCTTTATGGGTATTATAATACTCTAATAATTCCTCATCACTAACACTTACTTGATTTTTGGTGTTCTCTAAAACAGAATTTATCATTAATTGTCGTTTTATGTCTTCTTTAAGTTTAGTGAGGGTAATATTATTTGCCTTTAAAGCTCCATCGAATTCTTCGGGAGAAGAAAAATTATCTTTAATTTGGTCAATTTGTGAATTAATCTGTTCATTTGAAATCTTAATCTTCTCTTTTTGAGCTTGCTGGTATAAAAGTTCATAGTCAATTAGTTGATTTAATATATTTTTTTTAAAAGATGCAATTGCAGCTTGATCCAAACTGGAAAGGGTTTTATCATCATATTGAGAGATAGCGTTCAAAAAGGCATTTTGTAGTTGGTTAGAAGTAATTCCTGACTTATTTACTTCGGCAAGGTAGTAGCTTTGCTTTTGATTACCGGAGGACTTATATTGGCCTAAGCCATAAAAAATTGAGATGCCAAAAAAGGTAACCAAGGCAATGATTACATATTTCATGTTTTTTCTTAATGCTCGCAACATAGTATATTTTAATTCTCCTTTTAATTTGATTTTAAAATCATTAGTTAATTTCCTGAATAATTGAATAATAAATGATCAGTATTAAAATATCTAATCAGGTAAATATCTTTTCTTACATTTGGTATTAGAAGTTAGACTTGTCATTAAT
>DSEL01000072.1 GCA_011056645.1 Candidatus Atribacteria bacterium | reverse complement strand
GCATATTATCCCTCTATTATTCAATATTTCTCGCTTGTTCTCTTACCTTTTCCAATTCACTTTTTACCAAAATAACTATAGAAGTTACTTTTACATCACTTGACTTTGATCCGATGGTGTTGATCTCCCGATTGATCTCCTGTGTTAAAAAATCCATTTTTCGTCCGACGGATTCCTCAGAATTCAGTAAATCATCGAATTGGATGATGTGACTTTTTAATCTGGTGATTTCTTCTGTGATATCCGTTTTTTCAGCAAATATTGCCGCTTCCAATTCGATCCTTCCCGCATCAACATTCAAACTATCAGTTAAATTTTTTATTTTGTTTAAATATTTATCTTTATAATCAATAGGTGAAGATTTTGAATATTTAGCAATCTTTTCTAGCAACTTCTGTATCTTGTTGATTCTTTTCCTGATATCAGTAACTAGAATCTTACCCTCTTTTCCCCTCATTTTCATTAAAGAATCCAAGGCAAGGTTGGTAGCTTTTTCTATCATAGGCCACATCTTAGCGCTCTCTTCTTCTTTTACTATTGTAAATATATCTTTGAATTTAAGGAGAGAATCGATACCTATTTCATCTTTTAATTGATACTTCTCTTTTAAAGCTTTCAGGTTTTTAAAGTAAGAATCAGCTATATTCTCATTTAATATAATCTTCTCTTCGGTTAGACTATAGTCCTCAATTTTTACTAAAATATTTATTTTTCCTCTTGAAATCCTATCTTTTATTAGCTTTTCCATCTTTTGCTCAATTTCCAAAGAGGAAAAGTTGTTTTTTATATTAATGTCGCAGTATTTATTGTTTAAGCTCTTTATCTCTACCAGACATTCTCCCTCTTCTCTTTTAATCCTTCCTACACCATATCCGGTCATGCTCTTAATCAAATTCGCTCCCCTTTTGCTTGTTATATTTTAATGGTTGTAAACTTCACACTAATTTTATGGTAATACTTACTACTTGTCAAATATTTTGATAGTAGACAATATATCAATTCCCCAATTCATCGATTAACTGATTCTCCAATTAACTGATTTAATTCATTGTTAAAGTATAGTTTATAAGGTAGGGGTTGGATTTATCCGACCCGGGTTTTTTGCTAATTTATTGTTACGGGTTTGATGAATCAAGCCCCTACAAATTACAAAAAACCTATTATTTCTTAAAGGTTTGAATTATTGTTATTACCCTTTATTATCATTACCATTAATAATATTATTTTCCCGTAGGGGCACGATGCATCGCGCCCCAACAATTGTCAAACTCGATACTAATATCAGGATTGCCTGTCATTTATTTTCTTGATTATACCTCTATAATAGATTATATTTAAGTTAAATATATCAACAAGGAGATTTATATGTCCTTAGATAGCATAACTCTGGCAGCTATGAGGGAAGAGCTTCTGGAAAAATTTAAAGAGGGAAAGATCGTCAGCTTGATTCAGACCAAGAAATATAAAATCGTCCTGGAAATAAATTCCGCTAAGCCTTTTAGTCCAATTGATTCCCAAAAAAGCACAATCTTTTATCTCCATATTTCCCTCGATCCCTCACTTCCGGAAATTTACTTTACAAAATCGGTTAGTAGACAAAAAACCATTGCTTCTTCTTTTTTAGCTCTTCTGCAGAATCAATTAAAGGGCGGGAAAATATTAGATATCCAACATCCTAACTTTGACCGTATTTTACATTTTATTATCCAGCCTTACCAGAAGTTTGGTCAATTAAAAAATAAAATCCTGATAATGGAATTTATGGGGAAACACAGTAATATGATTCTTCTTAAAGAAGATAAAACCATAGAAACGGCTTTAAAAATCTTGGATTCCAAAATAAACCGCTACCGGGAGATTATGCCTGGAAAAATCTATGTCCCACCCCCTGCACAAAATAAAATAAACCCTTTAAATATTAAATCTGAGAGGTTCTTTGATATTTTTAATTCTCTTATCACCAAAAATAAAGAATTAACCCTCCGAAAAGCGATCCAAGACAGCTTTGCCGGCTTAAACCTTCAGACTGCCAAAGAGGTGATTTTTCAAGCTAACTTATTTCCAGAAAAGAACCTATCTGAGATCTCCCAGGCAGATTTAAAAGTGCTCTGGGCCTCTTTTAACGAAATTATGATAAAAATCAAAAACCATTATTTTCAACCAGCTCTCTTTTTAGAACCTTCATCAAAAAAAATAAAAGCCTGGTCTATCATTGATTCAATTCAGTTCACCAGTTTCCAAAGGCAAACTTTTGCCGACGCTAATTCCTGCTTGGAATTCTTATTTTGTAAACTGGAAAAAGATAGGGAGATTCTATCTTTACAAAATAAGATAGACCAGATCATCAGAAAAAATCACCTAAAAATAAATAACAAGATAAATGATTGCCAAAAAAAATTAGAAGAAGTAAAAAATTGTGAGCACTACAAGATATGCGGCGAATTGATAAAAGCAAACCTTTCCGATATAAAGAGAGGAAACGATGAATTTAGATGCATCAACTATTATTCTCCCCAACAGAAAAATATTACCATTCCACTAAAACAAAGATTAACTCCCTTGGAGAACGCCCGCTTATATTTTAAAAAATACCGAAAAGCAAAAGATAGTTTTCAGATAATTTTTGCACAATTAAAGAGCCATGAAGATAATATTGCTCGACTATTCGAATTGAAGAAATTATTTGAACAAGAAATCAATTCTCTTCCCGGTCTGCTCAAAATTTTCCATCACCTGACCGAATTAGGATGGGCAAAAAAAGGAGAGGCTTCTTACTCTAAAAAACCCCAAAAAGAAAAAAATAAAAACAGGCTATTGCCAGTAAAATATATATCACAAGATGGCTGGGAAATCTATGTAGGGAAAAATAATCTACAAAATGACTTTTTAACCTTTAAATTAGCATCTGGCAATGATACCTGGCTGCACGCAAAAAATATTCAGGGGTCTCATGTTATTATTAGAAATAAAGGAGAAAAACATTCTCTCCCTCTTGGGACCTTGATCCAAGCGGCAAATCTGGCGGCTTATTTCAGTAAGGCAAAAAAAGATAATAAAATATTAGTCGATTATACTTTTAAAAAACACGTGAAAAAACCTAAAAATGCCAAACCGGGAATGGTGATTTATTCACAGGAAAAGAGTCTTTGGATACAAATAAATGCAGAAGAGGTCAGGGGAATGGAGAAGATTTCTCAAAAATAATTTTACTATGCTCTATTTTTTTCCAGGTAATCAATTAATTCCTGTATATCCTGGGGCAATGGTACAGAAAATTCCATATATTTCTTAGATAAAGGGTGCACAAAGCCTAAAGTACGAGAATGTAAAGCCTGTCTTCGAATATTTAATCCTTGTTTTCGGTTAGTGTATAGTTGGTCACCTACAATGGGGTAACCGATAAAAGCCAGGTGTACTCTTATCTGATGAGTCCTACCAGTACCAAGAATAACTTCGAGGAGGGTATAGCCGGAAAACCTTCTTAGCACCTTGAATTGAGTTATTGCTTTCCTGCTTTTTCCTTCAATAACTGCCATTTTTTTTCTGTTCCTCAGGCTCCTACCGATAGGTGCATCGATAATTCCGGAATCATCTCTCATATTACCGTGAACTAAGGCAAGATATTTTTTGGTTACCTGGTGATCTTTGATCTGTCTTGATAGATTAAGATGCGCAAAATCATTTTTCGCAGCAACCATCAGACCGGATGTATCTTTGTCCAGGCGGTGTACAATGCCCGGTCTGATTACCCCCCCTATTCCGGATAAGGAATCCCGGCAATAGTAAAGCAGGGCATTCACCAGTGTACCGGAACGAATTTTCCCTGCAGGGTGAACAATCATATCTGCCGGTTTATTAACTACTACTAAATATTCATCTTCGTAAATTATATCCAAAGGAATGGCTTCAGGTTCGATTGCCAATTCTTTTTGTTCCGGTAATTCTAAATCTATCACATCCCCATTTTTCAAAATATAACTTGGTTTCACCCTTATGGAGTTAACTATGATTTTGCCCTGATCGATTAAACTTCGAATCTGGGATCTGGAGGGAAATATTTTTTTCCGGGTCAAATAGAGGTCAAGTCTAATCCTATCTTCACCTAAAAATAATAAACTTTTATCATTTTCTGTCATAAGTAAGTCCTAATTGAATTAGTTAGCTAATTACTCGGTTAATTGGTTAGGCAATCAATAGCAAGATATTTTTCTTACTAACTACTATCTGCTATTCACTAACGAATCATTATATTTTCTTGCTTTTTTTCTTCAAAATATTCATAAACACCAGGGAAACCAATACAACACCTATTAAAATAGCCTGAGTAATAGTTAATAAATTAAATACTTTGTAATTATTTTCGTAAAATCTAAAAAATTCTATGGTAAAGCGGGAAATTGAATATAATAAGAAAAAGCTCAACATAAGAAATCCGTCATACTTTTTATGCTTTTTCATCCGGATAAGAATAAAAAAAATCAAAAATCCATATAAAGAAGTATATATCTGAGTAGGAATTACCGGTAGGGTACAGGAACTTCCGGGGGCAATTAATCCATCCTTTAGCTGCTGTAAATATACCGGGGGCATATTTAAGGAGGGAAATTTGATCCCGTAATTTTCCGATACTACCCCAAAGCAGCAGCCATTTAAAAAACAGCCTATCCTTCCGATAGCTATCCCTAGAGCAATGGAGGGAGCAGCAATATCAGCATATTTCCAAAAAGATATTTTAGTTTTCCTTACATACAACCAGCATAGGAAATAAGCTACCAAAAATCCCCCCAAAAAGCTTAATCCTCCCTGCCTAAAATATAATATTTTCAGAGGATTTTTCATATAATAATCGAGATAAATTAAGACATACCCCAATCGGCCTCCTATCAGGGCACCTAAAATAACATACAGGCTTATATCTAAAATTCTTTCCGGATCTTCTCCTATTTTTTTTGCTTCTTTCATGGCAAAAAGAATAGCTGTAATAAAAGCTAAAGCAATCATTAATCCATAAGAATATATAGAAAATGAACCAATGGTAAATAATATTCTATACATTAAAATTTACTCCTTATTTTGTTCTTTATACTTTTCCTCTTTTTCCCACTCTTCCCCCTTTTCCCCTTCCCCCTCATCTTCTTTTTCCGAGGAGTGGAACAAAATATGAATCAATAATACCAGCATTCCGCACACTATCGCTGAATCGGCAATATTGAAAATCGGCCATATTTTAAAATCTATAAAATCTATTACCCTTCCACTAACTCTCACTCGATCAATCAGATTGCCTACTGCACCGCTAAGAATGAGTGTCAAAGGAATATACATAAAAGGGTCTTCCTTGAAAATTACTTTCTTGTAAATTAAAATAATTATAATTATCGAAACTAACGCCGCAATAACAAAAAATATAGTTTGATATCTAAAAAGTCCGAAAGCGGTATATGGATTCTCTATATAAGTAATATGAAATATTCCCGTTATGATCGGAATAGACTCTCCTATCTGCATATTGTACTGAATATAGATCTTACTTGCCTGATCAAGCAAGATAATAAACAGAGTAAAAAGTATAAATCCCATGGTATTTTTTTTACTCCTTAAAATGCTCATGCATTACTTTAGCACATCTATGGCAGATAGTCGGATGTTTTTGATCTTCTCCTACCGTTTCGCTATAACACCAGCACCTTTCGCACTTTTTACCAGGTGCCCTGGTGATTAGCACTGTAATATCCGGAAATTCAACACCGGCATAAGCATCAAAAGAGAGCTCCTTATCTCCTTTTCCATGAACTATATCGGTTTTGGAAACGATAAATATGGTTTCTAACTGACCCTTAAAAGAAATCAAATAATCGTAAATTTCTTTATTAGTGGTATAAATATTTACCTGTGCCTCCAAAGAATTACCAATAAAGCCTTCTCCTCTTTTTATTTCTAGTGCCTTTAAAACATCTTTTCTGATTTTTAAAAGGTTATCCCATTTTTGTTCTAACTTTTTATCTCTATAATTGTCGTTCACTTCCGGCCAAGAAGTGAGAAAAACACTTTCCTCGCCTTTTTCAATTTCTCTCAAATACTGCCAAATTTCTTCTGCGGTAAAACTTAATACTGGAGCAATCATTTTAACTAAATCATTGATTATTTGATACAATACTGTCTGAGCTGCTCGGCGTTCTAGGGAATCGGAAAAGGCAGTGTAAAGTCTATCTTTAATAATGTCCAGATAAAATGAACTCAAATCGATAGCACAAAAGTTATGAATTTCGTGATAGAGAGAATGAAATTCGAATTGATTATAGCTTTCGTTAACTCTTTTCACTAAACTTTGAAAATTACTCAAGATTAAGCAGTCTAATTGGTCCAAATTATGATAAGAAACCATATCTGTCCGGGGATTAAAATCACTCAAATTTCCCAGTATAAAGCGGGCAGTATTTCTGATCCTCCGATATATTTCCACTAATTGATCTAATATTTTGGAAGAAATCCTGATATCCGTTCGGTAATCAGAAGAGGCTACCCATAACCTTAATATATCTGCTCCGTATTTTTCGATTATCTTCTGAGGAGCAATGACATTACCAATAGATTTAGACATTTTCCTACCTTCCGCATCCACAATAAAACCATGAGTTAGAACTGTTTTGTAAGGAGCTTTTTTAAAAGCAGCTACCGAGGTAAGTAACGAAGTTTGGAACCAACCTCTATGTTGGTCAGTCCCTTCTAAATACATTTCCGCCGGCCAGTGAAGTTCCTTTCTCTTCCTGAGTACTGCCGCATGGCTGCATCCAGAGTCAAACCACACGTCCATGATATCTTTCTCTTTTTCAAAATCTTTACCCTGGCAATGGGGACATTTATAATCTTCGGGTAAAATCTCCCTAGCAGACAAAGAAAACCAAGAATCCGATCCTTTTTCTAGGAATAATTTTTTAACCGAATTGACAGTTTCTTCATTGACTATAATTTCTTTGCATCCTTTACAGTAGAAAACCGGGATGGGTACTCCCCATACCCTTTGACGGGAAATACACCAGTCGGTTCTCGTCTCTACCATACCATATATTTTTTCTTTACCCCAGGTAGGAACAAATTGTACCCTTTCAATTTCTTTCAAGGTTAAATCACGAAAAGCTTTGATGTTTACAAACCATTGTTCGGTTGCCCGAAATACTACCGGTTTTTTACAGCGCCAACAATGGGGATAAGAATGCATTATTTTACTTACCTTCAATAAAGTTCCGTTCTCATCCAATTCTTCTATTATTGCTCTATTTCCTTCTTCATAAGTTAATCCTTTAAACTTTCCACCTTCCTGATTAAATTTTCCCTGACTATCCAGGGTAGTAAAGATAGGTATTTTATATTTTACTCCTATTTCGTAATCCTCCTGTCCGTGTCCTGGAGCAGTATGTACACATCCGCTCCCTTCATCTAATAAAACATGGTCACCCAAGATCAATATTGAGTCTCGATCAAAAATAGGATGCTTACATTTTATACCATCCAATAATTTACCGTTTGCTTTTCCGATAATCTGATAATCTGTAATATTAATTTCTTTCATTACTTTTTCTACTAGAGCGGAAGCTAACAAGAGATTCCCTGTTTCTGTTTTAACTAAACTGTACTCAATGTCCGGATTAAGAGCAACGGCCATGTTGCCGGGAATAGTCCAAGGAGTAGTAGTCCAGATAAGGACAAAATTATTTTCTTCTCCGTTCTCCGGAAATACTTTTTTTAAGCTATCCTTTACCAAGAATTTAACATATATGGAAGAGGATTGCTTGTTGTGATACTCTATCTCAGCTGCTGCCAAAGCTGTTTCACAATTAGCACACCAGTATACAGGTTTTAATCCCTTGTAGATATATCCTCGAGAAAACATCTTTTTAAATACCTCTATCTGTTCTGCTTCATAAGCAGGGTTAAGGGTTAGGTAAGGATTTTCCCATTCGCCCATTACTCCTAATCGTTTAAACTCTTCTCTTTGCACATTAATATAATGCTTAGCATATTCCGTGCATTTCTTTCTTAATTCAACCGGGTTTATCTCATTTAGGTCTACTTTCATTTCTTTGGTAACTTGAAACTCTATGGGCAAACCATGGGTATCCCATCCGGGTACATAACGAGCGTTATATCCTTTCATCGATTTATACTTGGGGATTATATCTTTCAATATCTTGTTATAAGCGGTCCCTATATGGATATTCCCATTGGCATAAGGTGGTCCATCGTGTAAGATGTATTTTTCCAGATTTTTCTTTTTTTCCAATACTTTATTATATATTTCCTGTGCTTCCCAAAAAGCTAATAATTTCGGTTCTTCCTGTGCCAGATTAGCTTTCATCTTAAATTTTGTTTTGGGTAAATTTAAGCTATCCTTGTAATCCATCTGAATCACTCCTCGTGCTTTATAATTTATCTAATATAATAAAAACCTCTTGCCGCATAAAAGGACAAGAGGTCAAAAGTTCTTGTGCTACCACCCAATTTTTATCATTAACTCACGATAATGAACTCAAAGAGTAAATTATATTTAAAAAAACAAATATACTCCGCTTTTTAACGATATTCACCGTTCCAATCTACTTTTTTGTCAACTTCAATTAGAAATATCGAGACGATTTTGGATAGAATTAATTTACAGGCTTCCACTGTCCCTGCTCGTTGTGAAATTGTATCTACCTACTCTTCCTCAAATTAACAAATCACTATTCTATTTTTTACTTAGTAATAATAACATATAAAATCATTTTATGTCAATCTATTCCCTATATCCTACCTCGTTAATCGTACTCTGACAAGAGATATAGAAATCAGTACAGGACAGAGCTTTTAAAGGAATCATTGTTCTCTGATGAATCCTATCAACTCACTCCAGGCTAATAAATATCAATTTATCAAATATTTTTTTCTATTTTATCTATAAAATCTTCCGGACTAATATCGTAAATCTTGATCAATTTATTTTTGCTGGTTTTCCCAGAAATAATTTCAATTTTTGATTTCGCTACACCAAAATACTTGGCCAAGTAGGCAATGCATTTTTTATTAGCTTTTCCTTCTACCGGCGGAGCAGTGATAGAAATTTTTAAAGCATTATTGTATACCCCGTCAATTTTATTCCGAGATGTGCCGGGAATAATTTTAACTTTAACGACAAGGTCATTACCCGTCATTTTAAAAAAGTCATGAATGTAGTTAATGTCGTGCTAATCTTCCTTTTCTTCAAGGTTATAATCTTCTGTTAGATTAAATCCTTCCAATTTTTCCGATCTCTCTCTGGGAATATTTTTTGCTTCCTTCTCTTTGGTCACTTCATCCTCTTCGAGCTTGTAATTTCCCTTTTCCTCAAAGTCCTCAGTTTCTAACATTTTTAAGTATAAATTTAACATTGATCTAAATTTTTCCTTAAAAATAAATTTATACCTTCGCAGGCTATCAATTTCATTTTTCAATAAGTCCTCCCTTTGAAAGACCTGTTGTTTTAACGCCTTTGCTTCCATCTTTGCTTTTTCTATGATTGCTTTTGCTTCATCTTCTACCCTGCTCTTCATTTCTTCGGCAGATTTTTGAGCATTAAGCAAAGCACTTCTTAGATTCTCTTCAATTTCACCAAATTCTTTCAATTTTTCTTGCATCTTTTCTATTTCTTCATTAAGTCTTACATTTTCATTAATTAATTCTTCATAATCTTTTACAATCTTATCTAAAAAATCATCTACTTCTTCTTCGTTGTAACCTCTGAATGATCTAGAAAATTCTTGTTGTTCAATATCCATTGGTGTAATTCTCATTCAATTATCCCCCTCGTTTAATATTATCGTTTCAGTTTATTTTTTCACTATATTAAAAAGCTATACTGACCAGTATATTAATTAGTGCCCTTTGTAGCAAGTTCAGTAAAAAAAAGACAATGATCGGTGAAAGGTCTAACCCTACCCCTCCCAAAGGCAATATAATCCTGAAAGGCGCTAAAACCGGCTCGGTAACTCTATAGATAAATCGAACCAGTGGATTATAAGGATCTATTGGAATCCAGGTTAAAAATATTCTCGCTAAAATTAAATAGCTGTAAATTCTGAAAAACAGGTTCACTATTTGAATCAGTAAAATCATGAATAATATTTTCCTTCCGCTTATTTATTTGTGTTTTTATTTAAATTAGTAGTTAATGAATCCCGAATATCCCTCTACCGATTCTAAGCATATTGGCACCTTCTTCAACAGCTATTTCAAAATCATCGGTCATCCCCATGGAAAGATAGTCCATTTTAATATTCTTTATATTTTTACCCTTTATTTCCTGGGATAATTCCCGAAGCTTTCTAAAATATGGACGAACTTTTTCTTTCATCTCTTCTATGGGCGCAATGGTCATTAAACCTCTAACTCTTATTCCGGAAAATTCAGAGATTTCTTTGAGAAAAGCTTCTACTTCTTCCGGTTTAATCCCATATTTAGTTTTTTCCCCGGAGACATTTACTTCAATTAAAATATTAGTGGTCTTCCCAAACTGCAAAGAACGTTTATCTATTTCTTTAGCTAATTTTATACTATCTACCGATTGAATACAATCAAAAATTTCTATAGCATATTTTACTTTATTGGTTTGCAGGTGTCCTATCAGATGCCACTCGGTATCGATAGTTAAAATATGATATTTTTCTTTGGCAGCCTGAACTTTATTTTCACCAATCATTCTTATGCCTGCGCTTATAGCCTCCTTTATTTGTCCTATAGAAGCAGTTTTAGTGACTGCTACCAACTTTATTTCCTCAGGATTTCTATCAGATTTTAAAGCTGCTTTTTTTATTTTTTCCTTAATTATTTCTAAATTACTTTTGATTACTTCCACCGATTATAACCTTTTTATATTTATTTTTAACGAATCAATTAAAGATCCTATCAACATACCTTTTATTTATTTTGAGATATTGTATTCTATGTTTTTTTATCATTATTAAAATAATTTTTCATTCTTTCTCCATCAACTATATATACTACCCGTTCGGCTAAATTGGTAGCATGGTCCGCAATCCGTTCAATATTATTTGAAATAAAAATCAAGTGAATTGCTCTGCTGATAGTACGTGGATCTTCCATCATGAAGGTCAAGAGTTCACGAAATATCTGATGATCCAGATCATCAACCGTCTTATCCCTAGCCCATATTTCTTTGGCTAACTCTACATCTCCTTCGAAATAAGCATTTAAGCTGTCTTTTAACATATTCTGAGCAATTTCAGCCATTCGAGGAATATCTATCAGTGGTTTTACCATTGATTTAGTGGAAAGATATTGACTGGATTTGGCAATGCTTACAGCATGATCCGCCACTCTTTCTAAATCAGATATGGTTTTGTAACCACAACCGATAATTCTTAAATTTTTGGCAATAGGGTGACGCAGAGCAATTAATTGCAAACATTGTTCTTCAATATCTAATTCCATTTTATCAATGATGTCATCATTTTCAATGACCTTTGCCGCCAAATCCAAATCCTGTTCAACTAAAGACCTGATAGACATATCAATTGCTTTTTCTACTAAATCAGCCATCTTAGTCAAACTGTCTCTTAAGCCGGTAAGCTCGTTATCGAAATAAATTTTTTTCTCTTTTTTCATCATAATTTTTTATCCTCTATATTTTATTGGTATCCAGGATTATACAAATAGCTCTCCAGTTAAGATAATTTTTAGCTGACCTATCAGCCAATTGCACTACTCAATTATCGAGGTAAGGAGCGAAATGACGAAGCAATCCAAATCTAGTAATTACTTCGCTTTCTATGGTTAATCGGCAAGATATAGCTATTTTCCATTCGTAATCCTAATTCTTGTATTCTATTTTTTTCTCTATGGTTCAATACATATTTCTTAAGTAAATACAATATGATACATTATTTTATGCTTAATATATCAAAAATAGCAATATTTTTCAATAATTTTATATTC
>DSEL01000071.1 GCA_011056645.1 Candidatus Atribacteria bacterium | reverse complement strand
TGATTAAAGTGGGCATTAAATTGATTTAGTTCTCTTAAAACTTTAGATAGAAAAAAGATTAAACCGGAAGTTATCCTGACCTTATTTTCTTTCATCAGTTTTTTAAATTCAGTAAAATCAACGGTTGCTTGACTGAGTATCTGTTTTATCAGAGGAAGACCAGTTTAATTAATTGAGCAAACAACTAAACAAGATTAATAATTCATTTAAGAATTAATTATTATCTCCTCTGTTTGTATAACTATATTATTAATTGAAAGCCCATATTTATCCAAGAGATCTGGATATTTTGCTGATTCAGCAAAGGTATCATTTAGGCCTATCCTTTTCATTTTTATGGGATAATTTTCTACTAATACTTCAGCAACAGCACCTCCCAATCCTCCAATTATATTATGATCTTCTATAGTAATTATCTTACCCGTCTTACGTGCAGCAGTAATAATTGCCTCTCTATCTATAGGTTTAATTGAGGGCATTTCTAATAGTTCAATAGAATATCCTCTTTCTTTCAAAATGTTCACTGCTTTAATTGCTCTATCTAGAATTAAGCCTGTGGCAATTATACAAGCATCTTTCCCTTCTTCAAGTTTATTTGCTATTCCAATTTTAAATTGATAATTTTTATCAAAAATATCTGGATTATCCTTCCTCCCTAATCTAATATAAACAGGACCCTTATATTCAGAAGCTTTTTTGACAATTATTTTAGTAGCATTATAATCTGCAGGATCTAAAATAACCATATTGGGTATACTTCGCATTATAGCAATATCCTCTATTGATTGGTGAGTTACACCCTCCATTCCTCCGGATAAACCCGATAATCCAGAAATTATCTTGACATTAAGATAGGGATAAGCAATAAATGTTCTTACTTGTTCTAGGGCTCTCATTGAATTTAACATAGCATAACTACAAGCAAATACAATTTTTCCTGTACTAGCTATGCCTGCTGCAACCATCATCATATTCTGTTCTGCTATCCCCACATTTATAACTCTTTGAGGAAATTTCTCTTTCAATAAATCAAGGCAGATAGACTTTTCTGTATCCGCATTCACAGCAACTATATCCTTTCCTTCTAATGCCAGTTCTCTTACCGCTTCACCAAAAGCAATTCTTGTATTACCCAATTTTTTCACCCTCCTCATAAGAAGATATTTCATTCAATGCTAGCTGATATTGTTCTTTGGTCAATTGTCTCTGATGCCAAGAGTTATCATTCTCCATAAAAGATACGCCTTTTCCTTTAATTGTGTGGGCAATAATAATAGTAGGCTTTGATGTAATTGAAGTTGCTAGTTTTAAAGCGGGTAATATTTCTGTAAAATTATGACCATTAATCTCAATAACAATCCAACCAAAAGCTTCCCATTTATTTTTAATTAGTTCAATATTATTTATTTTTTCTACAGGACCACTAGCTTGAAAATTATTATTATCAATGATCGCAACAAGATTATCCAACTTTAAATGCGAAGCAATTGATGCAGCTTCCCAGACAATGCCTTCTTGAATTTCCCCATCTCCTAAAATCGTAAAAACTCTATGTTGTCTTTTATCAATTTTAAAACTTATAGCTATACCTACCGCTGCTCCAATCCCATTACCTAAAGAACCAGCGGTAAAATCTATTCCAGGTGTCTTTCTCATATCGGGATGACCTTGAACCAAAGAATTCAACTTTCTTAATTTTAAATTTTCCTTTGCCGGATAAAAACCTAAGTCCGCTAAAATAGCATATAAAGATAAGCACCCGTGCCCCTTAGAAAGAACAAATCTATCTCTATCTTCCCAATTAGGTTTATTGGGATCAATATTTAATTCACCATAATATAAAGCTACTAATAAATCAGTTATAGATAATGAAGGTCCAGGATGAGCATATTCTGCTTCGTAAGCCAGTTTTATCGTTTCATATCTAATTTTTTTTGAAATACTTTTTAGGTACAATAGTAAATCTTTTTCTTCTTTCATTTATTTAAAACCCCCAAATTCTGATTTCAATGTATTAAAAATTCCTTATATATATTCCTTTTTTAATATGATAGAAATAATCATTGAATAGAAAAGCACCTGACTTAACTGAGCTTGATGGCTTTCTAGATAATCTGTTACCCTTAAAGCGGCAGATAAGGCCTTACACCTACAGATGATCCTAGCAATAAAAAGGAATTTGTCAGTCCAAGGCCTATTACCACCGGTATAGAGGAATGCTTAAGGTAGAACTCTGTCGACCGATAGATATGATAGGTACGAAACCGAAGAAGTATTCTTGGTAAAAACCAACGGACAGTTCCGAAGAATTCGGGTAAAAGATCAATCCTTTGACACATTCCTTACCATCTAATAGTGTTAAATAATTTTCATAACTTTCTACGATTATTTTCATTTTAAATCGACTATTATTTCTATTCAGACTTCTTATTTTAACGAGAGACAATAAATAAATTAACATTCTTTTATCACGGATTTCTATAGCTTTGTTTCTTTTTAATTACAATTTCGATTTCAGTAGTAAATTGTAGCTAACTCCCCAGACATCTTCCGGTAATAGGGATCACAACTTCCACATCAATGTTTCTTACACCATATATTTTGTCATGCGTATTGATAACACTGCTAACATTGTTAGGTACGATTTCTAAACGATCACCAACTTTCAGATCTTTCTTGGCACCCTCCATATAGTAAATCCAGCCTGTCTCGGCGGCTATACGGGCAAATCTGATGTCGGATCGCCTCTGGATAGAGCCGTAAGTGGGTTTCCCATTCCAGAAAAAGCCTGGCGTTTCTCGTCGTTCAATCATGGATTCACTGCTAAAGGTCTTCCATCCAGCATCAATGACAACGTAATTAGGATGAGTTGTGCTCATAATGCTGACCAGTACGGTGAGCGCACATTGTTCTTTGGTAATGCCAAGTCCCATCATACATCGAACATCTCCGATGACACGCTGTCCTGGATGAAGCTCTGTTATCTCCGAAAATTTTCCTTCTTTAATATAACGGCAGGTGGAAAAATGTGTTGATGATGCGCCTACCGAGACATGCTCCATTTTAAAGCCTTCTTTTTTCAGCATCCTTGCCATTTCACAGGTTTTAGATGCAACATCATAAGCCATTTCAGCAATGTTTTCTTCAGTTGGTTTAGCGCCTGACTCATGAGCATAAAGTCCTATAAGCTCGATACCAGGAACCTGCTGTAATTTTTTAGCTAGATTCAAAGTAGGCTCACCCGGTGCAACCCCATAGCGGTCTACTCCTGTATCGAGTTTTATCACCAGGGGAACGGTTTTACCAATGGCTTGGGCAACTTTTGAGATACCCTCCGCCTGTTCAACCATATCCACGACGATGGTGAATTTGAATTTAGGCCATCTACTGAGTAACCGTTTTAAGGTTTCCAATTTATGCTCACCGAAAAACGGATGAACAATAAAGATGTCTGATATACCGGCTTCCGCCATGGGCTCTGCTTGGTTTATGGCACCGACCTCAATACCACTGGCTCCCGCTTCAAGCTGCATCTTAGCTATATATGCAGACTCGTGAACTTTGGTATGAGGCCTCAGTTTTACTCCAGCTTCATTGGCTGCCTGTTGTATTAATTTTATATTTGTCTCGAGCTTGTTAAGGTCTAAAAGACACACCGGAGTGTCTAAATATTGATAAGGAACAGTCTGTTTTGTCATATTTCTCCTCCACGTTATCTTTGTCTATTTAAAAATTCCACCAACTACCTCAAAGTAAAAATAATCTTCCTTTTGAGTATTTCCTTTTACTTTTTCCGATAATGAAAATAAGGTAAGTCGTTCTTAATAGGATTTGTTTGCTTTATTTATCAGCCTCCTTATACTTTTAAGCTTCTCGTTTGTATTTAAGTCATTTAAAATTTATTTTGAATTTGTTGCAGATCATAAAAAGTTGTTAAATAGCCACAGTAGGATATTTCGGATAATAGCATCTAGTACCTTGATTAATAATTTTTGGGCTTATGAACAACATGAAAGGCTCCCATTATAGGAGCATATTTTTACCATCAACGACCACTACTACAATACATGCTTCCAACATTCTCCGTTCTGTAAATGTATCCTGAAGAATGTCCATTTTTTTAACAATAAACCGACCATAGAGACAATTACATAAGTTTTCCAGTTTGAAATGGCAGCGGGAAAAATCTTAAGAAACAATTAGCTCCCTATGCCAAATAGACGGTTAGGAAGCCATAGAATGAGGGAAGGGAACCATATACATATCCCGAGAAAAATAATCATTAAAAAGAGAAATGGAATTGATCCTTGGATTACTTTGACTATATTTTCCTTCGAGATGCCTTGAACGACAAAAAGATTCAGTCCCATTGGAGGTGTAATCATGCCAATTTCAGCTGTTAACACATATATCACTCCAAACCAAACCATGTCAAACCCCAGCTCTTTTACTATTGGTAGCACAGTAGATGCAGTCATTACAATGATCGATGTAGGATCTATAAAACAGCCCAAAAACACATAGACAATACATATGCTTAAAATCACGGCCAATTTTGAAACTCCTGAGTTAATAACTAGCTCAGCTACAGCTGTGGGTATCCCAGTCCTGGAAAAGAAACTTGCTAAAATACTCGATCCAACGACAATAAATAATATCATGCAAGTAGTCTGTAGCGTTTTTGCAAGAGCTCTTCCCAAAAGTGACCAACTGAATTTCCGTAACGCTAAAACTATAAACAACGAAAAAGTGCATCCTATTGCAGCTGCTTCTGTTGGAGTCATGATTCCCGCAAAAATTCCACCCAGTACAAGAAAAATCAAGGCAATTGATGGTAATAATCCCATAAAATCCTTAAGGCTAAAAACTATTTCTTTTTGTGAAGAGCGGGAGTCCCTTGGTGCTATTTTTTTATTCCTGATTGCAGAATATAAAATATAAAGCATAAATAATCCTCCAAGTGAAATGCCAGGAATAATCCCGGCAGCAAAAAGTCGCCCAACCGATACCTCGGCTAGCATGCCATACACAATCATGTTTATACTTGGAGGTATGAGAATCCCCAGAGTACCGCCAGCGACTATCGAACCAAGTATTATTTTAATATCATAATGACGTTCTTTTAATGATGGGATTGCCACTGAACCGATAGTAGCGGCAGTACCCGGACTTGAGCCCGATATAGCAGCAAATATGGCGCAAGTTATAATATTGGTGTGGAGTAAACCTCCGGGAATCCTGGTTACTAATTTTGAACAGGCTTTATAAAGCCCTTCTGTAGCACCGCTTAGCACTAGAATCTCACCCATTAAGATAAAAAGTGGAACACAAGTTAAGACAAAACTATCTAAGGTTCTGTAAGGAATAAGCGGTACAAGACCAGGATTACCTTGGTACAGAAAGAAACCCAAACATCCAGTCATAGCTAGCGATATGCCAACTTTTACACCTAAAAACAACAAAATAAATAATACTAAAAAAGAAATACCTGCGAGCGCTAGTGGCTCCATAATGATTGCCTCCCTTCTTACCTTATATTTGCGCTACATACAGGATCTGTGTCATGAAGGATAGCAGATCCTGTATGTAGCGCACAATATATTTTTCTCTCTTACACGCTGTCGTCTGTTTCTAAAGATTTATATCCACCATTTACAACTTCATTTGTCATTAATACTGTAAGCATAGCGTATCCTATTGGAATACTAATATAAAGTATCCACATAGGAACATGAAGAATCGTTATAGAAGTCACTTTATTATTGAAATTATCTATAACCGGACCCAATGTAATCCAAGTAAGCCAAGCCATAAAAATCGTACTTACAATTGAAACAACTAACTGAAGCTTCTTTTGTACACTTGGTGAAAATCTTTTAGTCAATATACTAATTTTAATATTACTTCCAGTTCTCTCTGTGTATGCTAACCCCAGAAAAGCAAGGGCAACAAGTGCATATCCTGAGACTTCAGTGGCGATCAAAATTGATTTCAATATTATATTTCGACTGAGCACATCTACCGTGATAAGTAATACCATGATAGCTATGATAGCTTGCCCCGCTACAGCTGATACACGAGAAAGAAAGTTGCTAAGCGCATCAAAATAATTCCTCATTGGTTTCCCCTTCTTTTTAAATACTTAAAAGCCAAGAGCTTTAATAGCAGCGTCTAGAGCTTTTCGGTTCCTAGGATCTTGTTGAGCCCACTCATCCCAAATCGGCTTTCCTGCGTCTCTCCAGGCTTTGATTTCTTCCTGGCTAGGCTGATTTATTATAACACCATTCTTTACCAGTATATCCTGCTGCTCTCTTGTAGAAGTTAGATATTTATCATACATAGCCTTAATCATAGCGACATTCTCTTCCTCTATTATTTTCTTATATTCGGGGGGCAAATCGTTCCATTTTTTATTATTGGCAACAATCCAACTGCCTGAGGGCTCAAGTCCAACCGCGTAATAATACTTACCAACTTCCCATAACGATGCCATTACCATTCCATTTGGCCCAGTATTCACAGCATCTACCACTCCTCTTTGCATGGCAATATATACCTCAGTAACCGGCATATAAACAGGTGAGCCGCCTAAACTCTGGATGAGTTTAGCATCCAGATCTCGCCATACCCTTACCTTGATATCATTTAAATCAGCCAAGTTCGGTATAGGATTCTTGCTTAATAGGTCCTGGGGGGTGAAGACAAAGAAGCTATTCGGAGGAAGCGGTTGATAACCCAGCGCCTTCATGTCTTCAAAAACCATATCATTTATTGCTTCCGCTGCCGTTAAGCAAGTATCTTGGTCAACAGTAAGGTAGGGTAAGTTGAATAGACCTGTATACGACAATGAAGATATTCCTCCAGTAACGGAGGTATTTAGCCAGGCCATTTCAATGGTACCACTACCCACAGCTTGGGGAAACTCACCTCGGTCAATTCCAAGTTCTTTAGCTAAAACCACCCTAATCTTAAATTTACCGTCGGTTCGCTGAGCAACTCTGTCAGCAAATTTAACGCATTCTTCAACGCGTGGATCTGTAAGACTAGTCTCCACGGTTTGCAATACCCAGTTAAGAGTTGGTAGTTCCGTAGCAGTAGAACAAACTACCGCTGTAGTGCACACCATCATTACTGTGATGATCAAAAAAAATAATCTTTTTTTCATTTTTTTCTCCTTTTATTAATTTGATTTTTAAAACAATATACTAACTCACTTTTACTTTATGCTTCTATCACCCCCTTGATTTCAGGTTGTTAACGGCTTCTGAAAATGTCTCTCAAAGATTAGTGGTATATAAAAGAGCTGCTTCTTCGAGAACATCAACTCTCGTTATCTGGAGCAGACAATAAAAGTGTTCGAGAAGTTCTATGCAAAAGTCGCTAACTTTTTTACTTTATTCCAGATTTAGCCTGCAATTTTTCAGTAGCTTCTATCTCGACCTCTAGAGTTTTTTTATTAATTACTACTCCATAGCTTTTTTTTGCCATTTCTAAACTAATTTTTCTATCCCGTACATCCCGTAGAACTTTTTCTAGATCTCGTTTATATGGGTCGCCCCAACCCCCAGCGCCCGGTAATATAGCTTGAAGCTTATCACCTTTTTTGCAGGAAAAAGACTCCTTTTTTAAAATCCGCTTTCGCCCGTCTGTAATATGGTAGCCTTTGGCTAAAGCGCCAGCTTTTCCTCCATTTGATCCCCATGGAGGGAAGAGAGCGCGATCGTGACGCCACTGAACTACTACATCATTCTCTAAACAATACTCTTTAATTATTCCTAATCCACCCCGAAATTTTCCCGCTCCTCCCGTATCAGGTAAATAAGCATATTGTTCAATTCTTAGAGGGTATTCTTTTTCTATCACCTCACAGGGAATGTTAGAATAGTTGAGCCATAAAGGAGGATGACCATCAATTCCGTCAGCAAAAGGTCGTCCCCCCCAAGAGCCAGCAAGGAAATCGGTAAATACAAAGGGTTCCCCATCACGATTATTCCCTCCCAAACAAATTCCAAAATCTACATTCGATGTACAGGCTGGTACCTTATCTGGGGCTATCTTACCCAAACACCCTGTACAAACATCCCAGAGACGCCCCAATGTAGCTCCTCTACCAGCAACTCCAGCGGGAAAGCTTGCATGGGTAATCGTACTTGGCGGGACTATAAGGGTAACTGGGCGCCAAACCCCACTATTAGAAGGAACAGAAGGATCTAAGAATAAACGGAGCGATGTGTTTACTATGGCTACAGTGGATGAAAAAGGGAGGTTTATAGAGCCTTTCACCTGGGGTGAACTCCCCGTAAAGTCAAAGGTGATCTGGTTATCTTTGATAGTTATTTTGAGATAAATTCTGACTGGATTAGAAGTGAAACCATCATTGTCCATATAGTCTTCAAATTCATATTCCCCATCAGGTAATTCTCGAATAGCCGCACGGGTGAGGCGCTCACTATAGTCTAAAAGTTCATCGAGGTAGGACTTTACTATCGGCCAATCCCCATATTTTTTCACCAAGGCAATGAAAGCCTTTTCCCCCATGGCGGTGGCTGTCACTTGGGACTCTAGATCACCAAGAACCTTATGCGGAATCCGCACATTCTTTTCAATAAGCCGGTAGAGTGTATGGTTCCTTTCTCCTCGATCATAATATTTAGTGGGAGGGATGCGTAAGCCCTCTTGGAAGATTTCTATGTTATCACAAGCGTTGCTTCCGGGTGTCTTTCCCCCAAAGTCGAGCTGGTGGGCAATGGCTCCACTGAATGCTGCCAATTCTCCGTCACAAAACACAGGTCTTACTGTATACACATCGGGGATATGAGAAGCTCCTTCATATGGATCATTACACATAAAAACGTCACCTGGATAGATCTGGTCTTTCCATACTTTTTTTAAATCCTTAATGAAACTGGGAAACACCCCAGTATGAACAGGATTGACCAATCCTTCCCCTATGATATCGCCTTCAGCATTGCAAAGCCCTGTGGCAAAGTCAAAAAGATCCCTTACTAATGGTGAGTAAGAAGTACGATTCATGGCCAAGGCCATCTGATCAATAATAGAGCTTATGGAATTTTTAATCAGCACAAAAGTTATTGGATCTATATTTCTATTCTTTTCCATTGTCATGACTACTCTTCACCTCCTGTACTTTCGATATCAATAATAATAGACCCCCATGGACCCTGTGAAACCTTAGCATACGGGGGAACCACGCAAGTAGAATCATTGAGCTCGACAATCGCCGGGCCTTTTATGGCATTTTCCAATAAGTCATCTATCCCTAAAATGGTCGTATCCGTCCAACCAAATTCTTTCCCAAAGTATGCTTTTCTCTTCTCCTTTTTTTTGGTTGCCTTAATCTTTTGTTCAGTTTTGATCTGCTCAGGAGAAATGTTTATATTGGAAAGTTTCGCCATAAGTCTAGCATTTACCAACTCCACCGGCTCATCTGCCCGTTTGTGACCATAGGTTCTAAAATGTTCCTCGCTGAAGGCTTCTCTCAAGAGGGGGATATGTTCTGGTTTGAGGTTCTCCCATGGGACAGGAATCATGAGTTCAGAGGATTGTCCTACATATCTCATCTCCATGATCTTCTTGAAATCAACCTCGAGGTCTCCATAATCCCCTGCTTTTACCTCAATCAAAGCCTTCCTCTTCATTTCATTCCAAACCTTGTTTACAGGTTCCACCTGGGACTCATCCAAACGTTGGTACAGAGTTTCAACAAAATTATACTCTATGGTAGCGAAAAGGAGTCCAAAGGCGCTGAATAGACCTGGGAAGGGAGGAATAACTACTCTTTTAATCTCCATTTCTTTAGCCAACTTAACAGCATGCATTGGCCCAGCACCTCCAAAAGCGAATAGCACAAAGTCTCGTGGATCTCGACCTCGAACTGTAGAAACAGCACTGATCGCCCGAATCATATTTGAGTTGGCGATCATGTGCGCTCCATAAGCTGCTTCTTCTGTACTGATTTTCATAGGTTTGGCAATTTGCTCTCTAACGGTCTTAAAACTATTCTCTTTGTTTAACTTAATTCGACCTCCCCCTATTTCTTTAGGATTCAGGTAGCCGAGAATTAAATTTGCGTCAGTTAGACTAGGTTTAGTTCCTCCTAAATCATAACAAGCAGGGCCTGGCTTGGCTCCCACACTCGTGGGACCAACATGAAGAACCATTCCTTTATCCAACCAAAGCTTGCTTCCTCCACCTGCACCAATCTCTGCAATATCAATAGATGGAACCCGAATACTGTAGCCCCCGCCTGATTGAAGTCTACTTGCTACAGAGATTCCCGCGCCTACTTCATAATAGGGGGCTAAACTTATTTCGTTGTTTTCAATGATGGAACCTTTTGTTGTGGTTCCTCCCATGTCCAAAGTAAGAATATTTGGAATTTTTAAAGATTTAGCGAGATAAGCGCTTCCCACTACACCCGCAGCGGGTCCACTTTCGATGATGTATACAGGTTTTTCCATAGCCGCTTTTACCGACATCAAACCACCACCAGATTGCATAATAAGGAGTGAACCTTTGCCCTTAATGTTTTGAAGCGTACCCTCTAAATTCTGCATATATTTAACTACCGCGGGTTTTACATAGGCGTTTACCACCGTCTCACTCGTTCTTTCGTACTCCTTAATTACAGGGATAAGTTCGGAGGAAATACTAACAGTCAAATTTGGATACTTTTTCTGGACAATCTCTTTTATTTTTTGTTCATGGATGGGATTGGCATAAGAATGGAGTAAACAGACGGCTAAAGATTCTATTCCTTTGGCCACCAATTGATCAATTATCTCCTCCGTCTCTTTAAGGTCCAAGGGACGAATTATTCTACCAGCATAATCCATTCGTTCGTTAACCTCTAATCTCCATTCCCTGGGTGACAGCGGAAGGGGTTTATTCCACCTGATATTATATATCTCCGGCATGCGAAAGCGTCGAATCTCAAGAATATCCAGAAATCCTTTAGTAGTGATAAGCCCCGTGCGGGCTCCTGTATGTTCAAGAACAGCGTTCGTAGCTATAGTACAACCGTGAAGGATTTGAGAAATATCCGTTTTGCTGAGACCAATGTCCCGAAAAACTTCTTGAATGGCATCCGTAATTGCTCGTGTATAATTATCTGGAGTAGAAAGTAGCTTTCTAGTATAAGTGACTCCGTTTCGACTCATAAAAACTACATCCGTAAATGTCCCTCCAATATCGGCTGCGATTCTGAAATCGTTATCTATGCCTTTGTTCATTCTAATTTCTTCCCCCTATCCAATACTTCATAAGATAGTGAAGTATTTCGACTTTCTTTTTTTCCATTTTCTTCTCCTTAAATTTCTAGCATAAATTTTTAAATATCTTTTTTTATCTTAAAGCTATAGGTCTATAAACTTTTTTCTTTCACCTCCTTCTATTTTAGCGCTGGATTTTCAATTAATCTGGCTAATTTATCTAAGAATTTTGCTGCATCTGCTCCATCTATTATTCGGTGGTCATAAGAAAGA
>DSEL01000070.1 GCA_011056645.1 Candidatus Atribacteria bacterium | reverse complement strand
GTAAAAAAGAAATAGTACGATAGAAATTTTAAGTCAGAAGATAGAATATAATAGTCAGAATTTGGAATAAAAATAAGAAAGATTGAATAATAAGGAGGTGGTGATCGAAAGTAATTAAAAATTTTCAGTGGAAATTTACTTAACTTTATTAAAAGAAAAAAATAATATGGAGGAAATATATTAAATGGCTAATAAAGTGATTGAAAATTTATATTATACCAAGAGTGACGAATGGTTAAAAGTAGAAGATAGTATTGGTACAATAGGAATTACTGATTATGCTCAGGACCAGTTGGGAGATATTGTTTACCTGGAGAAAATTAAAAAAGGAACCAACTTGAAACAAAATGACACCTTAACAACTATTGAATCGGTAAAAGCTGTATCTGATATAAAAATCCCGGTAAGCGGTGAAGTGACTGAGATCAACATAAAGGTTATTGAAGACGCTTCTATTATCAATAAAGAACCTTACCTTGAAGGTTGGATTGCTAAAATAAGAATAGAAAATAAGGATGAGCTAAAAAACCTGATGAGTGCTCAAGAATATTCTGAATATCGAAAAGAATAAAAGAATAGAGGTATTATAAATATGAGATACATCCCTGCAACTAAAGAACAGAAAAAGGAAATGCTGAAAGAGATAGGGGTTTCTTCTTTTGAAGATCTAATTGAAAATATTCCTAAAAATCTCCGATTAAAAGATAAATTAAATATTCCAGAGGCAATATCAGAACAAGGATTAGAAGATAAAATTTTTCATATTGCCAAGAAAAATGCTGATTTCTACTCGATGAAGTCTTTGTTGGGCGCCGGTTCTTACTATCACTATATTCCTGAAGCAGTAAAATTTCTCATGCAAAGAGAAGAATTTTGGACCTGCTATACTCCTTACCAGCCTGAATTGAGCCAGGGCACCTTGCAGTCTATATTCGAATTCCAAAGCTATATTTCCCGGCTTACTAAGATGGAGGTAATCATTCCTTCTATTTATGATGCTGCCTCAGCAACTGCTGAGGCAGCTTTGATGTCCTTAAGATTAACCCATAAAAATAAGATCATAATTTCAAATTTACTTCATCCTTATTATCAAGAAACAGTGAAAACCTATTTGGCTCCCCATGAAACCGAAATTATTGATCTACCCAATAAAAAAGGCTTAGTTGACATGGAAAAACTAAGCAGTTTAATAGGAGAAGATGTCGCAGCGATCATTATTCAAAGTCCCAATTTTTTTGGCAGCATAGAAAATTTGGCTGAAATTTCCGGATTAGTGCATTCTAAAAATTTACTATTAATTAATGTAGTGACCGAAAGTATGTCTTTGGGAATTTTAAAAGCTCCCGGAGAGATAGGTGTGGATATCGTGGTTGGTAATGCCCAATCATTTGGAATGGATGTAAATTATGGGGGTCCTTATAATGCATATTTGGGAACCAGGAAAGAATATATTAGACAGATCCCCGGAAGGATCGTCGGCGAAACAGTAGATGTTGAAGGAAAACGAGTTTTTGTAATGACTTTGCGAGCTCGCGAACAAGATATCAGGAGGGAAAAAGCAACTTCTAATATCTGCACTAACCACAATCTTAATGTCCTGGCTTCAAACATTTATCTTTCTTTGATGGGTACTGAAGGTCTATATCAAATTTCTCTTCTCAATATAAAATCTGCTCATTATTTTGAAAGCTTACTATTAAAATCGGGACAATTTGAAAAAGTCTTTGATTGCCCTTTTTATAATGAGTTTTTGCTAAAAAGCAAAAAAGATATATCTAAAATAAACAAAAAGTTATTAGAAAACAATTTTATTCCTCCCCTAAAGATTTATGAATTTTATCAAGAGGAATATCTAAAGAATGTCTTACTCTTTGCAGTTACTGAGACCTTAAGCAGGGATGATCTAATCAAAGCTGCTAAGATTCTTTCGGAATAAGGAGGATCAGAAATGAAACTAATATTTGAAAAAACAATAAAAGGTAGAGACGGTTACTCTCTGCCTCAAGATCTCTATAGTGATATTAGAATTGAAGAGTGTTTACCAGAATATGCGCTTAGCAAAGATAAAAAATTGCTTTGTGAAGTATCAGAAGTAGATGTGGTAAGACACTTTACAAAACTTTCTAAATTAAATTATGGACTCGACGATGGATTCTACCCCTTGGGTTCGTGTACCATGAAATATAATCCCAAAATAAATGAAAAATTGGCTTCACTAAATCGTTTCACACAGGCTCACCCCCTGGCTTCCGAAGAGACTGTACAAGGTTGTTTGGAGATTATATTTAATTTAAACGAACTGCTTTGTAAAATAACCGGCATGGATAAATATACCATGGCTCCGGCAGCGGGAGCACATGGGGAACTAACCGGTATTCTTATCATGAGAAAATATTTGGTAGATCGCGGAGATATCCGTCACAAAATGCTCATTCCTGATTCTGCTCACGGTACTAATCCTGCTTCAGCTGCGATGGGCGGCTTTCAGGTCGTGGAGGTAAAATCAAATGAAAAAGGGACAGTAGACCTTGAAGAATTAGAAAAACTAATGGATACAGATACGGTTGGATTAATGTTGACTAATCCCAATACCGTAGGATTATATGATGAAGGAATAGAAGAAATTGAAAGAATTGTCCATAGTAAGGGAGGTCTTCTCTATTATGATGGAGCAAATCTTAATGCTTCCATGGGAATCATTAGACCAGGGGACGCTGGTTTTGATGTAGTTCACCTTAATCTACATAAAACTTTTTCTACTCCTCACGGAGGAGGGGGACCCGGCGCTGGAGTCATTGGAGTGAAGAAAGCCTTAATCCCTTACCTCCCCACTCCAAATGTTGCTTTTAACCTTGATCAAAAAAAATATTATCTTTCAGATTCCGGAGAAAAGAGTATTGGCATGGTAAGGGCATTCTGGGCTAATTTTTCAGTATTGGTTAAAACTTATGCCTGGATTCTTAGTATGGGACCAAATGGTCTTTATGATGTTTCAGAAACCAGTATAATCAACGCTAATTATATCTTAACTAAATTGAAGAAGTATTATAAACCAGCTTATGACCGTTTTTGTGGACATGAATGTACGCTTACCGGAAGAGAATATAAAAAATATGGAGTAAAAACTTTAGACATCGCCAAAAGAATCATGGACTATGGCATGCACCCGCCCACTATTTATTTCCCGCACTTTGAACCTTATGCTGAAGAAACTATCATGGTAGAACCAACTGAATCGGAAAGTAAGGAAACGCTCGACAGATTTATTGATATTATGAGAAAAATTTCTGATGAAGCTAAAACAAACCCTGACTTATTAACTACTGCTCCTCATATCACCCCCATTAGAAGGACCAATGATGCTTTAGCGGTAAAGAGAGCAATTTTGACTTATGATGATGAATTGAAACTCAAAGATGAACTAAATTACAAAAATGAAAATATTGAATTTTGATCGGGAGGTCTAAAATATGGAAGAATTATTATTAACTCCTCTCCACGAGGAACACTTAAAATTAAAAGCAAGAATGATACCCTTTGATGGTTTTGATATGCCTGTTCAATATACAGGTATCATAGAAGAACATTTTGCAGTCAGAGAAAAAGTGGGTATCTTTGATGTATCTCATATGGGAGAAATAGAATTACACGGGAAAGACGCCCTCCCCTTTGCTGATTATCTGGTAACCAATTCGTTAATAAAAATGAAAGATGGGGACATAAAATATTCTCCTTTATGTTACCCTCACGGAGGCCAGGTTGATGATCTTTTTGTCTATAAAGTAAAAGAGGATTTTGTGCTTTTAGTGATAAATGCCTCACCGAATTATTCAATCAAAGATTATAATTGGGTGGTAAAAAATAAAGGTAATTTTGAAGTGGAAATATTAAATAAAAGTCGTAATTATGGAGAAGTTGCAGTCCAGGGTCCTAAGGCAAGTGAACTTTTAGATACTTTATTTAAGGGAGAAATTTCCCTTAAAGAATTGGGGCGTTTTAAATTTATGATGGGGGAATTATTCGGTAAAAAAATTCTTATTTCTCGAACCGGCTACACCGGAGAAGATGGTTTTGAAATCTATTCCTTTATGCCGGAAGATATCATAGTTATCTGGCAAGGGGTTCTCAAAGAAGGCCAAAATTTCGGAATAAAACCTTGCGGATTGGGAGCAAGAGATACCACTAGATTTGAAGTATGTTACTGGCTATATGGTAATGATATCGATGAAACTGTAAATCCCCTGGAGAGCGGACAAGGCTGGACGGTAAAACTTGAAAAAGAAAATTTTATCGGAAAAGATGCTTTACTTAAAATACGGGAAAAAGGAGTTCACAGAAAATTAGTAGGGCTTTATATCCCCCAAGGTGGTATCCCCAGAAGCAAAATGGAAGTGAGGAAAGAGGGGAAAAAGATAGGATATATAACTTCTGGAAATTATTGTCCTTCTTTGAAAAAGGTGTATGCTATGGCTCTCTTGGACCTACCTTTTTCTGATAAGGGAAACATGGTAGAAATAGTTATTAGAAATAAAGAGATTGAAGCTGAGGTAGTAAAAACACCTTTTCTACAACCATTTAACAAACGATAAAAACAAATAAATTGACTTTTTTCTCAAAAAAAGAAGGATTTTAAACTTTACTGTCGAATAGATTATTATTAGTCAAAAAATGACAGCAATAGAAAATTTTTTTAATAGACAGTGAGGTGATGCAATGAAAATACTGCTTTATAACCGTATAAGGAGGTGATAACCTATTTAATAAGTGCCTGCTTAAAATTACCAGAACAAAAACTATTAATTTTATTTCTAGCATAACACATTATTCTTACCTTAATTTTTAACTATCTTTCAAGTATTAATAATATAATGTAGGAGGATTTTTATTTATGACAGCTATTATGGATTTCTTGACGATCCTTGATGATTTTGTCTGGGGACCACCCATGATGATAGCATTAGTAGGAACTGGAATATTCTTAACTATCAGATTAGGTTTCCCGCAATTTTTACATACCGGTTATGCCTGGAAATTAATCTTTAAAGGTGCTTTTAAGAAAGAAGATTCCTCAAAGGAAGAAGGAGACATCACTCCTTTTCAAGCTCTTACCTCAACCCTTGCCGCCACAGTAGGAAACGGTAATATCGCCGGAGTGGCTACTGCAGTTGCTGCCGGTGGGCCGGGAGCATTAGTCTGGATGTGGATAACTGCCCTTTTCGGAATGTGTACTAAAATGTGTGAAGCTACCCTGGGAGTAAAATACCGGATCAAAGATAAAGACGGCGCCTTTGCCGGAGGTTCGATGTATTTTATCAAAAAAGGGTTAGGGCAAGGATGGTTAGGCTGGCTTTTTGCCTTCTTTGGTGCAATCGCTGCTTTCGGTATCGGAGATGCGGTCCAAACCAACTCTATGGCCTTAGTAGGGAATAGCGTATTTAATATCCCGGTAGTAGTTACTGGTATTGTATTGGCCTTTTTAGCCTGGATAGTTGTTGTCGGTGGAATTAAAAGAATCGGGGAAGTGACTGAAAAATTAGTCCCCTTTATGGCTATTTTTTACATCATAGGGGCATTGATTATTATCATCGCTAAAATCAATCTTCTCCCCTGGGCTATTGGAGAGATATTTAAATCGGCCTTTACTGGGAGGGCTGCTTTTGGTGGATTTGCCGGGGCTACCGTAGCTCAAGCTATGAGATTCGGAGTAGCAAGAGGAATATTCTCTAACGAAGCTGGTTTAGGTAGTGCCAGTATGGCTCATGCTGTTGCTAAAACCCCTCATCCAGCACGCCAGGGTACCATTGCTATGGTCGGGGTTATGATCGATACTTTAATTATCTGTTCTATGACCGGTATTGTTATTGTACTGACTAAATCTTTAGAAACCGGCCTTACCAGTACTGCCCTTACTGCTCATGCTTTTTCCTCAGTATTAGGGGGCGTAGGAGGTCCAATTGTTGCCATTGGTTCCTTATTATTTGGTTACTCTACTATTATTACCTGGTGTTTCTATGGCCAACAATGTGCTCGATTCATACTCGGTCCTATGATAGTTAAACCTTATGCCTGGCTTTTTGTTTTAGTTGCCTTTTTAGGTGCTGTAGTAAAAGTTCCTTTTGTCTGGTTGCTTACTGATGCCCTTAACGGAGCAATGGCTATTCCTAACTTAATCGGTTTGCTCTTCTTAAGCGGAGTAATGGCTCAAGAACTAAAAGATTACTTTTCTAATCCTGAATTGTTAAACCGTTAAGATTTATTTTCTGTAAAGAAAGCAAAAAATGGCATTTTGATTTTCTAATCAAAATGCCATTTTTTTATCTAAATTCTCTTTTATCTATAAAGAACCTTTAGTACATTCCGCCCATTCCGCCGCCCATTCCTCCTGGAGGCATAGCTGGCATATCTTTCTTTTCTTCAGGTTTATCGCTAACCAAACATTCGGTAGTAAGAATCATTCCACCTATGCTGGCAGCATTCTGTAAAGCAGATCGGGTCACTTTGACCGGGTCAACAATACCCGCCTTGATCATGTCGGTAAATTCTCCAGAGGTAGCATCAAAACCGATTCCTTTTTCTTTGCCCTTTAATTGCTCTACAATCACCGAACCTTCATAACCAGCATTCTGGGCAATCTGCTTTGTAGGAGCTTCTAAAGATTTGATGATAATTTTTGCACCGATTTTCTGATCACCTTCTAATTTCATATCTTCCAAGGCTGAAATAATGTTAACCAGAACAGTCCCGCCTCCGGCAACAATACCTTCTTCTACCGCTGCTTTAGTTGCAGACAAGGCATCTTCTACTCGATGTTTCTTCTCTTTCAGTTCAGTTTCAGTAGCAGCCCCTACTTTAATAACCGCTACTCCGCCAACTAATTTAGCTAATCTTTCCTGTAATTTTTCTCGATCATAATCTGAGGTAGTATCATCTATTTGAATTCGAAGTTGGGCTTCTCTTTTCTTGATTTCTTTTGTATCTCCTTTTCCTCCGACTATAATGGTCTCTTCCTTGTTTATCTTAACTTGATGAGCAGATCCTAACATTTTTATTTCTGTATTTTCTAATTTTAGACCTAATTCTTCAGAAATTAACTGCCCTCCGGTTACTGTAGCAATATCAGCTAACATCTCTTTTCTTCGGTCCCCGAAACCGGGTGCTTTCACAGAAACACAATTTAGGGTTCCTCTTATTTTATTAACAATTAAAGTAGCTAAAGCCTCTCCTTCGATATCCTCAGCAATAATTAATAAGGGTTTACCTGATTGAGCAACTTTTTCTAAAATAGGCAATAAACCTTTCATGTTGCTTATCTTAGAGTCGGTTATTAAAATATGAGGATCATCTAAAATAGCTTCCATTCGTTCTGCATCGGTTACCATATAGGGAGAAATATATCCCTTATCAAACTGCATACCTTCTACTACATCTAAAGTCGTTCCTAATGTTTTAGATTCTTCTACAGTTATTACTCCATCTTTTCCTACTTTTTCCATTGCATCAGCAATGATGTTTCCTATTTCCCTGTCAGCAGCAGAAATAGTAGCTACATTAGATATAGAATCTTTATCACTAACTTCTATACTTAATTTTTTTATTTCACTGACTGCTTTTTCTACGGCTAGATCAATTCCTTTCTTTACCATAATAGGATTAGCTCCAGCTGCTACATTTCGTAAACCTTCATGAATAATCTCCTGGGCTAAAACAGTTGCCGTAGTAGTACCATCTCCAGCAATATCATTAGTCTTGGTTGCTACCTCCTTAACAAACTGCGCTCCCATATTTTCGAAAGCATCTTCGAGATCAATCTCTCGTGCAATAGTAACACCATCATTGGTAATGGTAGGGGAACCAAATTTTTTATCTAAAACCACATTTCTCCCCTTGGGACCCAAGGTAATCCTTACGGTGTCCGCTAAGGTTTTTGCGCCTTTCTCTAAGGCTCTTCTTGCATCTTCATCAAATAAAAATTGTTTTGCCATTTACTTTATCCTCCTTTTATATCTAACCTCTTTATATTTTTTAATAATTAAATTGTTTTCGAATTAATTTTAATCTGGGTGTTTATACTTGATTATTTAACGATGGCTAAAATATCTTTTTCGCTCAGAATGAGATAATCTTCATCGTCATCCCCTTTAATATCTGTTCCGGAATATTTTGCGTAAACTACTTTATCTCCTTTTTTAACGGTCATGGGAATTATTTTTCCCTCTTTGTTAGCGCCACCAGGTCCTACTGCCAAGACTTCCCCTACTTGAGGTTTTTCTTTAGAAACAGTATCCGGAAGTAGAATTCCTCCCTTACTTTTCTCCTCTTCGACTATGGGTTTTATCAATACCCGATCTTCTAGTGGTTTTAATTCCTTTACGTTCACGTTCAGTAACCTCCTTTAATAATATTTAATATTTATAAATTAATTAGCACTCTCATAGTAAGAGTGCTAAAATCACCTTACTTATATTATATAAACTTAATAGGAAAAGCAAATCTCTTTATTGGCTATATTTCGCTATATTTCGTGATAAATTGTGATTATGATCTATTTATTGCTATTTTACTTCTATTTAATTATTTTTTCTCTCTAATGGTAATCTTGATATTGCATCCAGATTGAAAGATGATTTTATATTTTCTTTAAATCTATAATATCCAGCAGAAGCGACCATAGCTGCATTATCAGTACACAAAAAAGTTGAGGGATAGAAAACCTTTATATCTACTAAATTTGCCTTTGCCGTGATCTCTTTTCTTAGAAGGCTATTAGCCGCAACACCCCCAGCTAAGATAATCTGTTTAGATCTAAATTCTACTGCAGCTCTTATGGTTTTTTTTACCAAAACATCAATTACTGCTTGTTGGAAAGAAGCTAATAGATCCTTAACGGGTATGTTTTTATCTTCTTTTTCTAACTCCTTTATAGTGTAGATTACGGCAGTTTTAAGGCCGCTAAAACTAAAATCGTAAGTTTTATCATTTAAAAGAGGACGTGGGAATTTGATTGAAGAAGGTACTCCATCCCTGGCTAATTTTTCAGTAATCGGCCCACCGGGGTAACCCAAGCCCAGCACCTTAGCTATTTTGTCGAAAATCTCTCCTGCTGCATCATCTTTAGTCTGTCCTAATAATTTATATTCTCCAAAGCGGGTTATGTTTAACAAAGATGTATGCCCGCCAGATACAATCAAGCAAATAAAAGGAGGTCTTATTTCATGATGCTCCAATAGATTTGCGAAAATATGAGCTTCCAGGTGGTTTATTCCGATCAAAGGTATATTTTGAGCATAAGCTATTGCTTTCGCGACAGATAATCCTACTAGGAGTGATCCTACTAAACCTGGCCCATAAGTTACTGCAATTGCAGAGAGATCAGTAACCTTTTTTCCAGATTGAGCTAAAGCCTTATCAATTACCGGGATGATATACTCCATATGTTTACGTGAGGCTATTTCGGGGACTACTCCACCATATTTTTGATGAATACTTATCTGAGATGTGACTATATTCGAAATAATTTTCTTTCCGTCTTCTACCACAGCAGCTGCTGTTTCGTCACAAGAAGTTTCGATTCCCAGTACATAATCGGGCATATAATTTTTCCCTTTCTAGATAAAATATGGAACTTAATAATTAATCAATTTACCGATTTACCAATTCGCCTATTATTTCTGGTCTACCGATCTATCATTGAATTAATCATAAATTATCGGTTTTTGGTTTTTTAGAAAAAAGAAATTAATTTGTGATTTTTTAGTGTTCAGTTATCCATTTAGTTTCGTGCTTATAATTTTTTGCTATATATTTATTATATCCGCAATATATTCAACTCTATTAACTATTTTTCTTTACTATATACTATCTAAATATTTGTTTTTTAATTCAATTTCTTTTCCATTACCAAGGCATCTTCTTTGTCGTCTTGATAATAATTTCTTAAAATACCCATCACTTTATAGCCATTTTTTTTATAGATATCTTGGGCAATAGAATTTGATCTTCTTACCTCTAAAGATATTTTCTTGATTCCGAATATAGCCGCTTCTTTTTCAATAAACTTCAGTAATTTTTCTCCATAGCCTCTTCTACGAAATTTTTCGCTAACAGCAAGGTTGGTAACATGAAAACTTCTTTCCTTGTGCCAAAGGCCAAGATAACCTATTATCGTATTGTCTTTCTCTAAGACAAAATACCTTGCATAGCTATTGTTAGTTAATTCACTAAAAAACAGGCTTTGAGTCCAGGGAGCGGAAAAAGATTGTCTCTCAATTACCAATACTTTCTTTAAATCCTTTATTTCCATAGGACGGATAACTTTTGCGTTATCATGTGGCTTAATCATGATCAATCACAACTTTTTTTCTCCCAGATAATTTCAGCCTGGGACTTTCTCAGATAAAAAGGAGAAAGTGTAGAAATATTATCTTTTTCCCCTTTTTTAAGCTTGTTTAAACCTAAAAATGCCACACTGGCGGCTACCGACAAGTTTAATTGTGAATCAATAAATAAAGCATTTTCACCTATTTTTTCTTTAATAAATTCTCGATATTTTTTTGTTGCAATTCCCCAAAAAATGATTTTTTCTTTTAAGAGGGTAAGACGGGAAAAAAGGTTTTGAATGTCTTCGCATTTATAATCCATTATCCTATGAAAGGATTCTCCTCCCCGAAATACCGCATCATATATTTCATCTTTCTTGGATTCTAAAATAGGGCATATTAAATATGGTATTTCTTTAAAGGGGAAAGCCATGGCATCTAAAGTAGGAATCCCTAATAAAGGTAATGAGCGGGCATAACACAGCCCCTTTGCTACCGATAAACCAATGCGGAGTCCGGTAAATGAACCCGGGCCCAGGGAAACCGCAATGCCATCAATTTCCTCAATTTTTAAGTCTACCATCTCTAATAAATTTTTTATAGTCGGTATTAAAACAGAAGAATGTCTTTTACTTAAATCATTAACCTTATACTCTGTAATGATTTCCTCATCTTCAATTAATCCTAAATTACATAATTTAGTTGAGGTATCAATCCCTAATATTTTCACTTCTGTTTAACTCCTCTATAAAGTTATTAAACCTACCACCTCGAGGTTCAAAAGAAATTAATCTTTGAGAGCGATCTTTAAATTTGATATCGATCTTTAAGTGTTCTTGGGGTAAAAACTGTTCAACCTTTTCTGACCATTCAACAACGGTTAAGCCTTCTCCGTAAAAATATTCCTCATAATTTAATCCTAATATTTCTTCCTCCTTATCAATTCTGTAAAAATCAAAATGAAAGATGGGAATTTTTCCTTTATATTCATTGATAATATTAAAAGAAGGGCTGGTAACATATTCTTGTACCTTCAGCCCCTGAGATATTCCTTGAATGAAACAGGTTTTACCAGCACCCAGTTCACCGTAAAAAGCAATTAAATCTCCCGGTTTAGCTAATTTACCTACTTTCTTTCCTATTTTTTTTGTTTCTTCAGGGCTTTTAGTAATGATTGTTAAATTCATCTTGATCAATTCTCCAATGTATCAATAAAATTAGTCGTTAGTGAATAGTGAATAGTCGTTAGTATTAAATTCAAGATACACTATAATAT